>CAYMRO010000252.1:0-2670 GCA_964392875.1 uncultured Demequinaceae bacterium | reverse complement strand
CGCGCAGATCCATGCCGCGGCCCGTGTTCAGGTACAGCGTTGGGGCGCCAAGACCATAGCCAAAGCGCTGGTAGATCTGCGCCTCGGCGGCGAACAGGGTGCTGACCACCTCGCCGCGTGCGAGCGCGCGCGCAAAGTGGTCATCAATCATGGCGGTCAGCAGCCCGCGCCTGCGATGCCCTGAGTGCACGCCTAGCCACGTGAGGCCAGAGGTGGCCACCGTGCCGCCGCCCGGCACTCGCATCTCGTACGCGAAGGAACTGTGGCACGCCACCAAGGTGCCTTCCGGAGCGATCGCGGCATCCGTGACCTCTATGCCCCGAGCTCTGTCCCAGTCAATGACGGACTTGAGTTCATCCACCGTGGCGGCCGGAACCGTGCCGGCAAATGCCCAGCCGTCTACATCGAGCATCGCGTCGGAACGCTCATGCGGGATGTCAACGGGGGTGTAGCCAGCGCGCAGCGTCATAAAGGAGCCCTGTTACGCCGCTCGGGCGGACTGAATGCGGTCGTGAAGACGCGCGTACTCCACCTTGATGCAGCGGTTCTCCACGGCGGTAAGCCCTGCGCTGCGCGCGATGGTCATTGCCTCGTCGTTGACCACACCCAACTGCAGCCAGAGGGTGCTGGCCCCTGCAACAACCGCGTCCTCGGCAATTTCCGGTGTGAATTCCGCACGGCGGAACACGTCCACGATGTCGGGCACTACGGGAAGCTCGGCGAGTGAGGCATAGAAGCCGTGCCCGCGGATCTCGCCGTCAGTTGCCTGAGGGTTGACTAGATACACCTCGTAGGGAGTGTGGTCCATGAGCCACGTGGCTATCTGGTGGCTCGTGCGCGCCTCGTTGGGGCTAGCACCCACCACCGCAATGGTCGTGGCGTCCGCAAGCGTGCGCGCGAGCGCAACGTCGTGTGGCGCCTGGCCGGTTTGCGGCATGAGGCATGCGTCTTGGTCAAAGTCGCTAATTGCTTCCATGGTGTTGGCAACACCCCCTTTGTGGCGATCATTCCACGAGCAAGGCGCGTGGAATGGGGGCAACAGCGCAGTCGTTATGTGATTGAGACCGTCACACCGGCGGTAGCGAATGGAGGCTTGATGATGGCCACGGCTACCAAGAAGAACGCAGACCCAACCCTCAACATTGGGATCAACGAGACGGACCTCAAGGCCGTCAATGACGCGCTTGCACACGTGGTCTCGGACACCTTCACGCTGTTCGTGAAGACCCAGGGCTATCACTGGAACGTGACCGGTCCGCATTTCCGCTCGCTGCACCTCATGCTCGAGGAGCAGTACATCGAGTTGCACAACGCCGCAGATTTGCTCGCTGAGCGGCTCCGCGCTCTGGGCGCGCTTGCTCCAGGCTCGTTCGCCGAGTTCACGGAACTCGCCACCATTAAGGACCACGTCCCCACCGACGATGCGATGCAGATGGTGAGCAACCTCGTTGACGACAACGAGACGATGGCAAGGCTCATTCGCCCCCTCGTCGAGCTTGCCGAGGACGCGCACGACACCGCAACGGCCGACCTCTTCAATGCACGCCTCGCCGCTCACGAAAAGGCTGCGTGGATGTTGAGGTCGCTCCTCGCTTGAGTGGCCGCCCAGGGCACAATGAATCGGCCCCCCACCCGCAAGGGCGAGGGGCCGTTCCCAGTGGCGCGGCTGAGGGGGCGCGCCAGGTTTGCATGACTTGGGGCGGTTCCCCCAGTCCCTAGCTTCTAGTACACCACCGCGGCCCAAACGGCGCTAGATGTAATACATCGCCGGTTCGTGGGGCACTTGCGGGTAGTCGGGGCCAGGGTGGCGATGCGAGTCACCCATGTCAACAGCCGACGCTGCGGTATAGGCCTCTTTTGGCTTGGGGTGCTCGCGGACAACAGCTGGGATGCCGATTGCGGTTGCACCGTCCGGCACGTCTTTGACCACCACGGCATTGGCACCAATGCGCGCATCGCTGCCGATCAGCACCGCACCCAGCACCTTGGCGCCCGCACCAATGACCACCCGGTCACCCACCGTGGGATGACGCTTGCCCATGCTCATGGTGGTGCCGCCCAGGGTCACGCCGTGGAACAGCAGCACGTCGTTGCCCACCACGGCGGTCTCGCCAATGACAACCCCCATGCCGTGGTCAATGAATAGCCGCCGCCCAAGGATCGCTCCTGGGTGGATCTCAATGCCCGTGCGGCGCCTGCCATATTGCGACCACAGGCGCCCGTAGGTCTTGAACCCGTGGGTCCACAGCCAGTGGGCGGCACGGTAGTGCCAGATCGCATGAACCCCCTGGTATGACACCGCGATGACAAGCCACGAGTGCGCCGCGGGGTCGCGGTGCCGAGCCGTGCGAATGTCCTCCAGCGCCAAGGCCAGGGGGTTGAGGCGATCAGACATGAGGGGCAGTGCCTAGTCCATCAAGTCCGCGTAGAGCACCGAGGACAGGTAGCGCTCGCCGAACGACGGCACAACCACCACGATGAGCTTGCCTGCGTTCTCAGGACGCTTGCCAATCTCGATTGCTGCGTGGATCGCCGCGCCCGAGGAAATGCCAACGAGCAAGCCCTCCTGGCGAGCGGCCGCGCGAGCGGTAGCTATCGCGGTCTCGCTGTCGACGTCGAACACCTCGTCGTAGATTTCGGTGTTGAGGATCTCGGGAACAAAGTTGGCAC
>CAYMRO010000251.1:0-2687 GCA_964392875.1 uncultured Demequinaceae bacterium | reverse complement strand
GGGATGCTCGCCTCCACCTCTGGTTGGATCGCGAAGCGCGCCTCGTAGTCAACGAGGCTCAAACCGCGCGCGCGCACTTCCGCGTCCATTTCCACGTAGTGAGCGCCCGTGGCGGCCACCAATTGGGCGGCATGGGTGGACTTTCCTGATCCTGGCAATCCTGTAAGCACATAGAGGGTCACGTGCCAGACGTTATCCCAAAGGTCCTCCTTGTGGAGCCACGGCACAAGGCATGCTTGCTCCCATGACCTGGAATGAACGAAAAGGCGACATCCCAACGGAGGACGGCCGCACCCATGTGGAACGGATGCGGCAGGACGACTGGTTCAAGTACCGCGCCGGGCCGGAACTCGCGGACTTGCAAATGGTGACCAAGCGCGGTTGCCGCGAGGCGAGCGAGCTGTATTGGGAGAACCCACTTGCCGCAACGGAACTGCTGCGCGGCCTCATGCTCGAGTGCGGAACTGGCCTTGATTGGCGCCCGCCCTTCTTCATCGAGTACGGCGAGCGCGTACGGATAGGCAAGGACGTCTTCATCAACCGAGACTTGGTGGTGCTTGGTGGAGGGCTGGTCACGATTGGCGACAACGCCCTCATTGGCCCCGGCGCGCGCTTCTACACGCCAAACCATCCTCTGGACCCTGCCCTACGCGCCGACGGCTGGGAGATTGGGTTGCCCATCACCATTGGGGACGGTGCGTGGCTTGGCGGTTCCGTGGTGGTGCTGCCGGGAGTGACGATTGGTGCTGGCGCGATAGTGGCCGCGGGTGCCGTGGTCACCAAGGACGTGCCAGCCGGCGCCACCGTTGCAGGGAACCCGGCGCGCGCGTTGGGCTAGTCGCTAGCCGTGCTCCACTTTGAAGCCTTGGGCGCGCAGCCATGCCTCAAGATTTGCCGGTTGGAGCGGTCCCGTGGTGTTCGCGTCCCCAAGCCGCAAGCGAATCCCCTCTTGTGCGAGGAAGAAGGCTTGACTCCCCCGCGGCCCTTCCAAGCTGAGCGTGACAGGCGCGGTGCGAATGAAGTGCGTGGTGCGGCCTCGCCACCTGTGCGAGCCGTGCCTGAGGACGAGCGTCTCGCCCTCCACGTGCACAAAGGTCTCGTCTTCCCACCACTGCGCGAGTGAAATGAGCAACCCGGCGCCAGCGGCCACAATCACAAACACCGGAATGGCGATGTGACCGGCTCCCCCGGAATTGTCGCTGGCGGGCTGCAACAGTGCGCTGACGAGCGCCACCACGGCAACCACAAAGACGATGGGCAGCACAAAGAGCCAGAACCGAAGGGTCCGGCGACGGCCGCCGTGGAACACAAATTCGTGGTGCGCCGCGGGGGCCGTTCCGGTCATAGTCCTACGTTAGCGGCGCCCGCGCCGTGTGCCCGACGCTGAGAAGGCTGCAGCGCTCGAGTGGCCGCTCGCGTGCCCACCAGAGTGGCCATTCGAGTGGCCGTTTGACTGGCCAGTGGAGTTGCGGTTGTTGCTACCGCCGCGCCTGCCTTGCGTCTTCCTGCCCTCGGAACTACCGCCCTGGGTGCGGGGAGCGCCTGGGCGGCCCGAGCGTCGGGCACCCTGCGGGGCCTTGGCGACCACGGGAGCGGGCGTAACGTGAGGCGCAACGTCCCCAACCAGGTCCTTGACCTGTGCGGAGGTGGACGAGACGTTCTGCGCGCGCACCTGAATGTTGGCCTTGCGGAGCAGTTGATCGGTCTCGCGGCGCTGGTCCGGGAGGACGATCGTCACGACGTCGCCTGACGAACCGGCACGAGCCGTACGGCCCGAACGGTGCAGGTATGCCTTGTGCTCGGCCGGCGGGTCAACGTGAACAACCAGTTCGATGCCGTCAACGTGGACGCCGCGGGCCGCAACGTCCGTGGCAACGAGCACGCGCGCGCCACCCGTGGAGAAGGTGGCGAGGTTGCGGTCACGAGCGGCCTGCGAGAGGTTGCCGTGCAGGTCAACGGCGGGAATGCCGTCCGCGGTGAGCTGGGTCGCAAGCTTCTTGGCCTGGTGCTTGGTGCGCATGAAGAGCACGCGGCGACCCGTGCCAGAGGCGAGGGTACGGACCAGCTCCTTCTTGGCCTCGGCACCGGAGACGTGGAATACGTGGTGTGTCATGGCGTCCACGTGGCTGTCCGCGCTGTCCACGGAGTGCGTGAGCGGGTCCGTCAGGAAGCGCTTCACAATCTTGTCCACGCCGTTGTCGAGCGTTGCGGAGAACAGGAGGCGCTGGCCGCGCGCGGGCGTGGCCGTCATGATGCGCGTTACGCCTGGCAGGAAGCCAAGATCTGCCATGTGGTCGGCCTCGTCGAGGACCGTGATATCAACGGCATCGAGGTGCACGATGCGCTGGCGCATGAGGTCCTCAAGGCGGCCCGGGCAGGCCACCACGATGTCCACGCCGCGACGCAGCGCCTGCTCTTGGCGCTGCTGGCTCACGCCGCCGTAAATGGTGGTGGTGGTGAGGCCGTAGGCGGCCGCGAGGGGCTTGAGGACGGCGTCGATCTGAGTGGCGAGCTCGCGTGTTGGCGCAAGGACCAAGGCACGCGGGTGGCCAGGCTTTGCGCGGCCGCCGCGAGTTCCAAGGCGAGCCGCCATGGGGATGGTGAAGGCAAGGGTCTTGCCGGAGCCGGTCTTACCGCGGCCCAGCACGTCACGGCCGGCCAAGGTGTCGGGCAGGGTGTCGATCTGG
>CAYMRO010000250.1:0-2688 GCA_964392875.1 uncultured Demequinaceae bacterium | reverse complement strand
GCGGGAGACCTTCCCGCGCTGCACCAGGCTGAAGAGATAGTCGTCGCGCGTGGTCATGCCGTCGGCGCGACCGCTCACCATCGCCTGGTCGACCATGTTCATCTTGTTCTCGCGGATGAGGTTGGACACCGCGTAGGTGTTCACCATGACCTCGCAGCAGACGGCGCGCTTCCCGTCCACCGTCGGGACCAGGTGCTGGCAGACGACCGCCTTGAGCACCTGGGCGAGCACGGTGCGGAAGCTCACCTGCTGGTCGCCGGGGAAGAGCGAGATGAGACGCTCGATCGACTCCGCGGCGGTTCCGGTGTGGAGCGTGGACAGCACAAGGTGGCCCGTCAGTGCCGCCTCAATGGCGATCTGAGCCGTCTCTTGGTCGCGGATCTCACCCACGAGCACAACGTCGGGGTCAGAACGCAAGATGGAGCGCAGGGCCGATGCGAACGTAAGGCCGGCCTTCACGTTCACCTGTACCTGGTTGATGCCCGGAATGCGGTACTCAACGGGGTCCTCAACGGTGATGACGTTGATCTCCGGGCGCGACACCTGGTTGAGCGTGGCGTAGAGGGTCGTGGACTTACCGGAACCCGTAGGGCCAGTGACCAGAATCATCCCGTAGGGCTTTGTGAACGACTTCGCATAGGTCTCAGAATTGTGCTCGCGCAGACCAAGATCCTCAAGATCCAAGGTGGCTGTGGAGTTGTCGAGAATACGCATGACAACCTTCTCGCCCCACACCGTGGGGAGGGTTGCTACACGCAGGTCGATCTTGCGTCCCTGGTGGTTGACGGAAAGACGCCCATCTTGCGGCTTGCGCCGCTCCGCGATGTCGATGTCCGCCATGATCTTGAGCCGCGACGTCACACCATTGACGATCGCCTTGGGTGCGCGCTGCATCTCGTGCAGCACACCATCGATCCGGTAACGGACTACAAGGCCCTGCTCCCCCGGCTCAATGTGTATGTCTGACGCGCGGTCCTGAATGGCCTGCGTGATCAGCAGGTTCACAAACCGGACGATGGGCGCGTCGTCTTCAACGGCCGATCCAAAGTCGAGGGTATCGATGTCAACGGTGCCCTCAGCCTGCTGCATCTCCTCTTGCAGACCCTCAAGCTCCGTGTCCGCACGGCAGTACCGGTCAATTGCCTGCAAAACGTCGTCGTAGGTGGCGACAACGGGCTCCACGCGCATTTGCGTCAAGCTGCGGAAGTCATCCACGGCTACCACGTTGCCGGGGTTTGACATCGCGATGCGCAGCACGCCGTCAGCTCGCGCGATGGGGATGGCGTTGTGGCGTCGGCACACCGAGCCCGGAACCAGCGCAACTGCTACGCGATCTACGGGGTATTCGGCGAGCTCAATGAACTCCATGCCAACTTGGGTCGCAAGCGCGCGAACGAGTTGCGTTTCGCTGATGATTCCCAGTTCAACGAGGGTGCGCCCAAGGCTCTGCCCACGCAGTTGCTGTTCGTCGATAGCGTCCATCAACTGGTCCTCGGTGAGCGTGCCGCTCTCCAGGAGGATTGACCCCAGCTGCTTCACTTCGCCTCCTCAGCAAAATACCGAAAAACCGCCATTTCGGCACGGACTGGACGTTATCAGCGGCACCAGCCCCTAGTCATCGCAGTGTTAGGAACTCCACACCGAACGCAAAGCTGTGTCCATGACAGATATCGGCGCCGCGAGCCCAGTCATTAGCCGCACCTGCTCCCCCGCCTGATGCAGCAGCATGCGCTCGCCGCCAACACGCGTGCCTCCAGCCCCCGCCCACGCCTCCCCAAGGGGCGTGACGAGCGGCGCGTAGATGACGTCAAGCAGGGTGCCCGACGCTGTGGTGAGCTGAGCGCCCAACCTGGCCCCAGCGTCGGCCGGGATGGTGGAAACCACCACATCTGCACGTGCCATAAGTTCTGCGGCCTCGTCCAGTCCCGCAAACCGCGCGGTCACACCCATCTTGGTGGAGGCACGCAGCAGTGCGCCCGCTCGGGCGCGATCCCGTACGGCGACGACAGGCGTGGTGACGCCCAATTGGCCCAGGGCGGCGAGTGCAGAGGTGGCGGTGGCGCCACCTCCCAAAATCACGGCCGTGGAGGCATGCTCAACACCGGCCTCACGGAGTGCGGCGACGATGCCGTGAACGTCAGTGTTGGTGCCTACGAGGCTGCGTTGGTCCGCTACGCGTTGGATGAGCACCGTATTGACGGCACCCACGATCTTCGCCATAGGTTCGATGAAGTCCATGAGGCCAACGGCTTCAACCTTGAGCGGCATCGTCAGCGATAGACCGGCCCATTCGGGGCCAAGGTCACCCAGGAACGCACCCAATTGATGCGCCTCGAGGTCCACCGCGTCGTACTTCCACGGCAAGCCAAGCGCTTGGTAAGCGGCCCTATGCAGGACTGGCGACAGGGAGTGGGCAATGGGATGGCCGAGCACCGCCGCACGGCGAGTTTCAAGCATGGCAAGCGTCGATCACTAGATCGTCACTTATTCGCCTTCATCCACTGCTGGAACTCCTTGACGTTCTGCTGGTGTTGCGGATACGTCTTCGCGTACTTCGTGGCTCCGGTGTCGAGGTTGACGGTCACAAAGAACAGGTATTTGGTGTCCGCCGGGTTCAGCGCGGCCTGAATCGATGCCTCGCCCGGGCTAGCAATGGGCGTGGGCGGCAGGCCGGGGTACTTGTACGTG
>CAYMRO010000249.1:0-2688 GCA_964392875.1 uncultured Demequinaceae bacterium | reverse complement strand
TTTCCTTCACGACCCTGTATCCCAAGATCTATCAGGAGATTGTCGACGTAGTCGCTGATCGCGCACCAGAACGCGAGAAGTACCTTGACCAGGTGCGAACGGAGATCGACAAGGACCTCAAGTCCATGAAGATCAAGGCGGAGATCACGAGCCGGCCAAAGCACTACTACTCGGTCTACCAAAAGATGATCGTGCGCGGCCGCGACCTTAGCGACATCTACGACCTCGTTGGGGTGCGCATCCTCGTGGATTCGGTGCGCGACTGCTACGCGGTGCTGGGCGCGATGCACGCGCGGTACCAGCCGGTTCCCGGCCGGTTCAAGGACTACATCGCGATGCCCAAGTTCAACCTGTACCAGTCGCTGCACACCACCGTGATTGGACCAACAGGCAAGCCCGTGGAGTTGCAGATCCGCACCTGGGATATGCACAGGCGCGCGGAGTATGGCCTTGCGGCCCATTGGCGCTACAAGGACGCCGCTCGCGGCGGCATCACGAGCAATAGTGACGCCGACATGGGGTGGTTGCGCCAGATTGCCGACTGGCAGCAAGAGACGGCAGACCCCAGTGAGTTCCTGGACTCGCTACGCGGCGAGATTTCTCGCGCGGAGGTTTACGTGTTCACGCCCCGTGGCAAGGTGTTGGCGCTGCCACAAGGCGCAACTCCCGTTGACTTTGCGTACGCGGTGCACACGGAGGTTGGCCACAAGACCATCGGCGCGCGCGTCAATGGCCGGCTGGTGCCCTTGGATTCCACGCTCGATATTGGCGACACCGTTGACATCCTGACCAGCTCCGACGAGAACGCCCATCCCAAACGTGACTGGCTTGAGTTTGTGCAGTCCACCCGGGCGCGGAACAAGATTCGACAGTGGTTCACTCGTGAACGACGCGAGGAATCGATTGAGACTGGCCGCGACATGCTCGCGCGGGCTATCCGGCGTCAGCACCTGCCCATGCAGCGCCTCATGAGCAAGTCCACCTTGCTCGCGCTCGCCAAGGAGATGCAGTACGAAGATGTGGACTCCCTCTACGCCGCCATCGGCGAGCACAAGGAGCAGGCATCTGACGTAGTTGCGCGGATGACTGAGGCCGTTGGTGGCGACGAGGGTGCCGACGAAGACGTCACTGAACTCACGCGGCCAGGCATCCCGCAACGGGCGCGTAGGGGAGACCCTGGCGTATCAGTCCACGGATTGACCGACGTTGTGGTCAAGCTTGCGCGTTGCTGCACCCCGGTGCCGGGAGACGCCATCCAAGGATTCGTCACGCGCGGATCCGGCGTTTCGGTGCACCGCCTCGATTGCGAAAACCTGGCTCGCCTGCAGGAGCAGAGCGAGCGCCTCATTGATGTGCAGTGGACGGGTCAATCGGAGACCACGTTCTTGGTGCAGATTGAGGTGGAGGCCCTGGATCGCAATCGCCTCCTGAGCGACGTCACCAAGGTGCTTTCCGACTATCACGTCAATATCCTGTCCGCGCAAGTGGCCACCACTAAGGACCGCGTCGCGTGGTCGAGCTTCTCGTTTGAAATGGCTGACCCCTCGCACCTGGGTGCCGTGCTCGCAGCCGTGCGTCGCATCGATGGCGTCTACGACGCGCGCCGAGTCAGCGGCGGCAAGCGCTTTTAAGCTGCGCGCAAGTCCGCAATGGCGGTCACTAGCGAGTCCAAACGAGCCCTATTGTGCGAGTGCCGCTCAATGGCGCGCACGCCAGTTACCAGGTCATTCACGCTCGTGGCGCCGGCGCCCAGGGCGCTCATCACGGCGGGCAACGCGGCGCGCGCACTGGAGTGGGTGAGGGCGTCAAGACACGCCCTGGTGACGGTGGCAGCGCGAGGCGAGGGAGCGTGGGGCAATCCCCAGAGCCAACCAGAGTGAAAGGCGAGCGGTGGCGAGCCTGGCACAGCGAGGGTGCGATGAGTGCCCCGCGGCCCCGCCAGATCGAGTGCGGAGGGCGATGGCGCCAAGCCCTCAAGCCACAGCGCCGCGAGCCCGGTGAGCCACGTGTGCTGCGGCACCAAAGGCGCAATCAGCTGCAGGCGCAACGCGCGAGTGGACGGCACGTCTGCGGGCAGCGCCACACTGCCTAGGCGAGTGTGGACCAGGCCGTCACGCTGCAGGCGCGCGAACGCGGTTGAGCCAACCTGATCCTTGAACACAAAGAGCATGGTGCCCAGTATGGGCGGGCGCCGCGCACGGCGTTGGGGACCTGTGGAGAGCTACTTGCCGTCAATCTGCTTGAGCCATGCCTTGCGGGCGTCGAGCGACTCCTTGAGGTCCTTCTTCTCGGCAGGAGTGGTGGCGGCGGCAAGCTTGGCCTCAAGATCGGCGATGGCCGCGTGAAGCTGAGCAGCCATCCCGGATACGCGTGCCTCAACCTCAGGGTTGCGCGAGCTCCAAGCGGCAGATTCTGCCTCCCGAACTGCGCGCTCCACCGCACTCAGGCGCTTGGTGAGAGTCTGCGACTCAGCGCGGGGCAGCCGGCCGGCGGATTCGAAGGCATCCTGAGCGGTGCGCAAGGCGGCCTTTGCCGCCGCGAGGTTCTTCACGGGCAGCGCGTTCTCTGCGGCCTTCACAGCGGCAGAGGCAGCGGCAATGTTGGGCGCGAGCGCTACCTCGGCGGCATCCTCCTGGGCGCGCTTCGCCTCAAAGAATGCGTCTTGAGCAGTCTGGAATCGCTTCCACA
>CAYMRO010000248.1:0-2710 GCA_964392875.1 uncultured Demequinaceae bacterium | reverse complement strand
CCTTGGTCCCTCTGGGCCGCGAATATTCACGCTCAGGAGGGACTCGCGCGCAGTGAGTCCCTCGGCACCGTGAACCATGCCCCACGACCTGGCCCCGCCCGTGGGTGGAGCGCGGCCGTGCGGCGCTCCACGCGGGGCGGGACACCCAGGCACTACGTCCCTGCGGCCGGGCGAGGTTCGGGTGCGTCGGAGCGCCTCACCAGGCATGATGCTCGGACGCGCCAGAGGGCCCCTGAGCAGGGCCTTGCGCACCGCCTCAAGCACGCGATCTCTCCCGTCGCGACACGCCCGACCCGCGACACGCCGAGAACTTGCAACCCGTGGTTTATCCCCATCGACCGCGCTCGCATCATCCCTGGTATTTAACGAAAATGGCCGTAATCCTCCGAGTAATTCACATGAGTATCCACAGCGGGCTGGACACCTCGTCAACAGGTAATCCACGGGTCTATCCACGGGTTTTGGCGAGTCATCCACGGGCGCTCGGAGGCGCGGTCGGCAGCACCGCCAAGACCCGACTAAGTTGGCGTGTCAGACCCCGCCGCGATGCTTATGGCAGAGCGAGATTTGCATCCGCGGGCTCTTAGGGAGAGATCATGCATAAGTGGAAGCGTCACCATGTCGGTTGATGAGTTGACGGCGGCCTACGCGTCCAGGCCGGCGACGTTCGACCGCGTTCCACCGCAAAACGTTGAGGCCGAGCAATCCGTGCTCGGCGGCATGATGCTCTCCAAGGACGCGATGGCGGACGTCGTGGAAGTGGTTCGCGGCGATGACTTCT
Source organism: uncultured Demequinaceae bacterium (assembly GCA_964392875.1). Lineage (GTDB taxonomy): Bacteria > Actinomycetota > Actinomycetes > Actinomycetales > Demequinaceae > Demequina. The sequence continues at coordinate 1,929 of CAYMRO010000248.1, read as the reverse complement.
ACCGTCCCGCGCACGAGACCATCTTTGACACCGCGGTCAAGCTCTACAACTCCGGTGACCCCGTGGACGCGCTCACCGTGGGCGCCGAGCTCCAGCGCAACGGCCAGATCACTCGCGTTGGCGGAGCCGAGTACCTCCACACTCTCATTGCGGGAGTGCCAAGTGCAGCGTCGGCCGGATACTACGCAAGGCTTGTTCGCGAGCAATCCATCCTGCGCCGGCTGGTGGAGGCGGGCACGCGCATCGCCAACATGGGCTACGACGCTGATGGCACCGAGGTTGACGATGTTGTGGACGGCGCCCAGGCGGAGATCTTCGCCGTCACCGAGCGCCGCAACTCGGAGGACTATCTCGCGGTGGGTGATCTCATCGAGATCACGCTCGACCAGATCGACAAAGTCTCCAAGCACGACGGCACCCTGCGCGGCGCACCAACCGGCTTCCGCGAACTGGACGACCTCACCGGCGGCCTCCAAGGTGGCCAAATGATCGTCATCGCCGCCCGGCCCGCCATTGGTAAGTCCACGCTCGGGCTGGACATCGCCAGGGCGTCGGCCATCCACGCGAACATGGCCTCGGTGATCTTCTCGCTGGAAATGAGTCGCGAGGAAATCACCAAGCGCATGCTGTCCGCGGAGTCGGGCGTGAAGCTGACCAAGCTCACCAAGGGCCCTATGGGTCCTAACGACTGGGAGCCGCTCGCGGCCACCGCCGCGAAGGTGGCGAAGGCGCCGCTGTTCATCGACGACAGCCCCAACATGTCCCTCATGGAGATCCGTGCCAAGTGCCGCCGCCTCAAGCAGCAGCACGATCTCAAACTCGTGGTGATCGACTACCTGCAGCTCATGAGCTCGGGCAAGAAGGTCGAATCCCGCCAGCAGGAGGTCAGCGAATTCTCTCGCGCGCTCAAGCTCCTGGCCAAGGAGATCGACGTTCCCGTCATCGCGATCTCGCAGCTCAACCGTGGTCCCGAGCAGCGCGGCGACAAGCGCCCCATGCTCTCCGACATGCGTGAATCGGGCTCCATTGAGCAAGACGCGGACATCGTGATCCTGCTCCACCGCGAAGACGCCTACGACTACGAGGCGCGCCCAGGAGAGGCCGACTTCATCATTGCGAAGCACCGCGGCGGCCCCACTGCGACTATCGCCGTGGCGTTCCGCAAGGACGTTGCCCACTTCGCGGACATGGGCCAAGACATGTAGTTTTGCCCGACGCTCGGGCTGGGTTACTCGGCGAACCGGGCCTGGGTTTCGGCGTAGCTAGTAGCGCCTTCCAGAAAGCTGAGCGTGCCGGTCTCGCGGAGTTCGCGCCCCGCGCGCTCTACGAAGCTCAGCGCCGCTCGCGCAATGCCACCCCCGATGCTCACTCGTCGCACGCCAAGTTCAAACAGCTCTGGGGCGGGGATGGCGCTCGCGAGCCCAGTCACGATGTTGAGCGGCGCCGGGATCGCGGCAGCGAGGCGCCTAATGGTGTCCGCGTCGCCCACACCCGGGACAAAGATGCAGTCCGCGCCAGCAGCAAGGTAGCGACTCGCCCGCGCGATCGTCTCCTCGAAGGGGTCCGTCTTTGCGCCAACAAAATAGGCGTCCGTGCGCGCGTTGAGCACAAATGTGCCGCGCGGTGCCGCTTCACGTGCGGCCGCAATCCGGTCAGCGCCTTCGTCAATGGAGAACAGCGCGCCTTCCCGAGCGTCCTCGATGTTGGCACCCACCGCGCCCAAAGCTGCAGCCGCCCGCACTGTGTCGGCCACAGCGTCGGCTGTGTCGCCGTAGCCGTCCTCGAGATCAGCGGTCACTGGCACGCCAACCGCCGCAACAATCCGGCCGATGGCTTTGAGCATGGCGTCGCGCCCCACCGCGAGCCCGTCCCGCGAGCCAAGGGACCAGGCAATTCCAGCGCTCGTGGTGGCGATGGCGGGGAAGCCAA
>CAYMRO010000247.1:0-2723 GCA_964392875.1 uncultured Demequinaceae bacterium | reverse complement strand
TATAGCACTTGCTATAGTGAATTCATGGAAACCCTCCGCGACGTCGCCCAACGCACTGACGCAGCCGTGAGCGCCGCGCGCGCGGAACTCGTGTCTGCCGTCCGTGCGGCCTCCCGTTTGGGCATGACCCAGAGCCAGATCGCCCGTGAAATAGGCCGCAGTCAGCCCGAGGTCAATCGCTTGCTCCGCTTTCACGGCACCAGTCCGCTAGGGATGCGGCTCCGCGAGCGAACCAGCGAAGTCCGACAGGAACTCGCCGACGCTGGCGGATTCAATGTGCGCGTATTCGGTTCGGTGTCACGCGGGGAGGACGATGCTGAGTCGGACATCGACCTGCTGGTCCATCTCACGGAACCCATGGGGCTTATGCAGCTCTCGGCGCTCGAGAGACGGCTCTCGGAGATTCTTGACGCCACGGTAGATCTCATCCCTGACTCGTCCATTCGCCCAGACTTGCGCGAAGAAATCCTGGAAAGCGCAGTGCATCTGTGACCCGCAATCCGATGCACCACGTCGCTACCGCGCGGTTTCACTTTGCTCTCGCCGTCAGCCATGCCACTCGTGATCCCGACGACCCGGTAACTATCGATGCCATCTCCATGCGAATTCTCGCTGGTATCGAGGGGCTCGCCGCGATGTCAGAAGCCACTCGCGCAGATCTTGTCGGGGACATGTGGCCGGACATCCGCGGAATGCGTAACCGCATCGCCCACGGTTACGCCACTGTGGAGCCCAAGTTCATACTTAAGACCGCACACGAGGATCTACCAGAGCTCATCAGGCGCCTCGACGCGTTCACCGCACATTGAACCAGCGAGCACCCCACCCCCCGCCTGTGGACATCATCACAGTCCCTCGTGCTCGCAGCCATGTCGCGCCTACGTTGTCCGTATGACCGATGTGGTGCTTCCCGCCGCTCTTAGCGACGCACTGGTTGACGGGCTCCCCAGCGCAAGCTTGCGCGAGGAGTCCATTGGCGCTCGCCTGGAGAATCTCGAGGGCTGGGGCTGGCACGCCGTCCCCTCCGTGCAGGTTGGCCGGCGCGCCAACGACGTTATCGACTACCTCCTGGTTGGCCCCGGCGGCGTCTTCGCCATAGACCTCAAGGACCACTCGAGTTCCAAGGTCTTTGTCAGCGACAGCGTGATTATTGTGGACGGCAAAGAGACGCATCACCTTATGAACGCGCGCTACAAAGGCGAGCAGGCAACCGGTGTCCTCACCCGCGAGACCCCGTGGACGGTCCCGGTGACTCCCGTCTTAGTGCTCGTGTCTGACACCTACGTGGTCAAGCGCCTCCCTGAGGACGTCTTGGTGCTCCGCCTGTGCGACGTTCCCAACCGCTTCAAGGGCCTCCCCCGGATCTTCTCCGAGGAGTACGCGGACTGGATCTACGACACCGCCAACACACCGGCCACCTGGCATTAACCCCAGCAAGCCTCACCGCACGTCGCTGTCCACCCAGTCATACGTCCTGGTAACGGCCTTGTGCCAGTTGCGCAACAACCTCTCCGCCTCTGAGCGCTCCATCTCTGGCCGCCACCTGGCACCCTCTTGCCAGTTGGCCAGCAACTCATCGAGCGACCCCCAGTAACCCACCGCGAGCCCAGCCGCATACGCCGCTCCCAGCGCCGTGGTCTCCGCAACGCGCGGCCGCACCACGTCCACTCCCAGCACGTCGGCTTGGAATTGCATAAGCAGCGAGTTGGCAGTCATGCCGCCATCCACTCTTAAGGCCGACGGCCGGGCACCCAGGTCTCGTTCAGCGGCAGCGAGCACGTCGACAGTTTGATAAGCCGTCGCTTCGAGCACCGCGCGAGCCAAATGCCCCTTGTTCGCAAAATGGGTGAGGCCAACGACTACTCCCCTAGCGTCGGGCCTCCAATACGGGGCAAAGAGGCCGGAGAAAGCCGGCACTATGTACACCCCGCCGTTGTCCGCAACTGACGCCGCCACCCCCTCAATCTCATCCGCGGAGCCAACCAAACCCAGGTTGTCGCGCACCCACTGCACCAGCGATCCGGTGACGGCAATGGAGCCCTCGAGCGCGTATTGCGCCGGGGCGTCGCCCAGCTTGAATCCCACGGTAGACACAAGGCCCTGCGTGGACCGCACCACGCGCTCGCCCGTGGAAACGAGCAGGAAGTTCCCGGTGCCGTACGTGGTCTTGCTGTCGCCAGCATCGAACGCCACCTGGCCAAACGCGGCCGCCTGCTGGTCGCCAAGCATCCCCGCGATGGGCACGCCCTCAAGCTCGCTGCCGGGCGTGGCCAATCCGTACACCTCAGACGAGGAGCAGATGCGCGGCAACATCGCACGCGGCACCTCAAACGCCTCGAGCAGCTCGTCGCTCCACTCGAGCGTCTCGAGGTCCATGAGCATGGTCCGCGAGGCGTTGGTGACGTCCGTGACGTGCACACCGCCCGTGAGGTTCCACACGAGCCACGTGTCCACGGTGCCAAAAAGCAACTGCCCGGCCGACGCTCGCTCGCGCACCCCGTCAACGTTGGCAAGGATCCACGCCAGTTTGGTGGCCGAGAAATAGGTGGCGAGCGGTAGCCCCGTCAACCCGCGGAAGCGGTCCACCCCGCCGTCTGCGGCCAGCTGGTCCACGATCGCCTGCGAGCGCGTGTCTTGCCACACGATCGCCGGGCACACCGGTTCGCCGGTCACCCGGTCCCACACCACGGTGGTCTCGCGCTGATTGGTGATCCCCACGGCCG
>CAYMRO010000246.1:0-2751 GCA_964392875.1 uncultured Demequinaceae bacterium | reverse complement strand
ATGGCCCCATCGTTTAGTGGCCTAGGACACCGCCCTTTCACGGCGGCAGCACGGGTTCGAATCCCGTTGGGGTCACAGGTTACCGAATACAACTAAATAGTATGGCCCTGTAGCGCAGTTGGTTAGCGCGCCGCCCTGTCACGGCGGAGGTCGCGGGTTCAAGTCCCGTCAGGGTCGCGGGTACGGACACCCCTTCTTCATGGAGGGGTATTCGTTTCTCAGGGGTACGGCTTCTCGCCGATGCCGTGCCCCACCTGGCTCTGTAGCTCAGTTGGTAGAGCGCACGACTGAAAATCGTGAGGTCACGGGATCGACGCCCGTCGGAGCCACTCTTTGTCAGAACGCCGAGGCGTATGCCTCGTAGGTGGTGCCGTCCGGCATGAGCTCGTAAAAGTTAGCGTCGAACGAAGCGGCCGCCCCTCGCGTCAGCTGACTCACGTACCCCGGTGCCGCACCAATGATGGAACCGCTCGCGTCGCGAGCCACAACGGTAATGGACGCGCCAAAGTCGAGGTCCGCCGCCGGCGAGGTGACGGTGCCGCTCACTCGCGTGGAGTAGTCATCGCTCGTTGCGGTAAGTTCCGAGACCTGAATCACTGCACCCGGCTCGCCAGACAGGCCGTCAATGCTTGGTCCCAGGACCTCGAGCGCGGCGATGTCGGCCCCGTCAAGGTCGTAGAAGGCGCCCGAGATGGCTGAATCACCCGGCGCCAGCGATGGGTAGTTCGCGGAAGTGGCGACCACGTTCCCGGAGGCGTCGAGCGCATTAACGATCACCTCCGCAAACGTGTACTCAGCGTCGTTTGGGTTGTTGAGGATCACCACGTACCACGCGCCTGAATCATCCCAACTGAGCGGCGCGAACGCCTGCTCGGTGACCACCAGCCCACCGTCCACCGAGGTGGGGCCAAGGGTGACGTGCGGGCGCGTGTCGTAATTGCTCCAGTCAACTTCACCCAAGGCGTCCTCCGCAGCTTTCGCCGCGATGATGATCACCACCAACACGACCACCGACGTAAGCGCGCCAATAGCACCCGTGACAAGGCCCCCAATCGCCATGCCCTTGGACTGCCTCTTGGCCAGCGCAACGATGCCAAAGATGATGGCGATGGCGCCAAGGAGGATGCCCCACACGGGTATCCAACCCGTGACGAGCGCAATGAGGCCAAGTACAAGCGCTGTGATCGCAAGGCCCTGCTTGGCACCCGGCTGCGGATAGACATCCGGAGCCGGCGGCTGCCCCGGCTCGTACTGCGCGTGCGTCAATTGCGCGGCCGCATCGGCAATGGAAGGCGGGGCCGGGACCGCGGGCGGCGAAGCGTCGGCGCTGGGCGTGTAGTACTCGGGGCCACCGGGCGTCTCAGGCATGACCCATAGCCTGCCAGGCACGGGTGCGGGGTGGGCGCAATGTGCCACCAAATGTTGCCGTGACACCACTACCGCTTGACATGACACCACAATGGTGTCAAAGTGGTGACATGGAACTTGGAACCTACGTCTCTGACCTGCAGAGGCAACTCGTTGACTCCGCCACCAATGGCGCCGAGGAAACCCGCGCAATTGCGGAACGGCTCGCGGGTGCGGTGGACGCCGTCACGCGGCTTGTGCTGCTTGACGCGCTCTCCGCCGCCGCCGGCGAGATCACGCGCGAACTCGCGCCGGGATCGGTCGACGTTCGCCTCAGAGGACGGGACGTGGAATTTGTTGTCACCGCCGCCAACGCGGAAGGCGACAGGGACGAGCTTCCCCAAGCCAGCGTCGACCTAGACGACGCCAGCACCTCACGCACCACCCTTCGCCTGCCCGATGCCCTCAAGGCACGGGTTGACGAGGCGGCGGCTGCTGACGGCTTGTCCGTCAACTCATGGCTAGTCCGCGCGATCGCTGCCGGCCTGGAACCCAAACAACGACGCTCCGCGCAGCGCACCCTCAAGACTGGCGACAGCTTCGCCGGTTGGGCGCGCTAGCCACTAACCACATAGCCCACAACCCGCCACCCGGCGGGGCGTACAAACACATCCAAAAACCGGAAAGGCAGCAGCATGCCCACCTACGAAACCCCCACTCCCATCGACTTGGCAATCAACCTGCAGGTTGGTCAAATCGACGTCATTGCAAGCGAGCGCGCCAACTCGGTGGTGACCGTCAAGCCCACTAACCCGGACAAAGCGTCGGACGTTCGCGGCGCCGCAGAGACCACCGTGGCGTTCGATGGCACCACCATCACGGTCAAGTCGCCAAAGCCGCGCTTCAGCATCACGGGACCATCCGAATCGGTCGACATCACGGTGGAAGTTCCCATTGGGTCGCGCTTCACTGCCGAATGCGCCGTAGGCGGCATCACCACCCGGGGTCCATTGGGCGCCACGCGAATCAAGAGCTCCATGGGCGCCGTAAACGTGGAAACGTCGGGCGACCTGCTCCTCGAGAATTCGCATGGCTCCATCGTTGTTGGCACCGTGGATGGCACGGCAGAAATTACCGCGAGTCACGGCCAGGTGCGCGTCAATACGGTCACCGGGGACGCAACCGTAAAGGCATCGCACGGGTCCGTCACCGTTAGCGAGACACGCGGCGACCTCGATGCCAAGCTCTCGTATGGCGACCTCGACGTCACCACGGCGCTGGGCTCCGTGACCGCAAAGACGGCGTACGGCAACGTGCGGCTCGCAGAGGTTTCCACGGGCTCAATGCGTCTCGAGAGCGGATTCGGCGAGATCACCGTTGGCGTTCGGGACGGCGTGGCCGCGT
>CAYMRO010000245.1:0-2752 GCA_964392875.1 uncultured Demequinaceae bacterium | reverse complement strand
GCGGGCACCCAGACCGGCGCGGGCACCCCAACCGAAGGGACCGCCCAAGCCGACGCAACGACCCAGACCGGCGCGACCGAACAAACCGACGCGACCGAACAAACCGACGCGACCGAACAAACCGACGCGACCGCCGAACCGAGCCCCGGCGGCCTGCCCTCCGACGCGGGCCCGCGCGCCCCGCTCGAGGCGCCCGCCGCCGCTGCCCATGTTTCACGTGAAACAACCGACGCCTTTGCGAGCCTGGCCTTCACGGATGACAGCCCGCTGGCCGCGGAGATGATCGCCACCGAGCGCCTCCGCCGAGAGCTCGAGTCCCGCGAATTTCCCCGGCCCACCAAGACGCGCATCTTCGCCGTCTCCAACCAGAAGGGTGGAGTCGGGAAGACCACCACCTCGGTGAACGTGGCCGCCGCACTCGCGCAGCATGGCGCCAACGTCCTCGTCATCGACGCCGACCCCCAGGGCAACGCATCTACCGCGCTCGGAGTCGCACACCACAGCGGCACCCCGTCGATCTACGACGTCCTCCTCGACGACGTGCCTTTGGCGCGAGTGGCCCAGCGCTCCCCGCACGTGCCAACGCTCTGGTGTGTGCCCGCGACGATCGACCTCGCCGGAGCAGACATTGAGTTGGTCTCCGTGGTGCGCAGGGAGTTCCGCCTCCACGGCGCCCTCGCGGATTTGCTTGCGGGCGCGGGCAAGGAGTTGGACTACGTCTTCATCGACTGCCCGCCGAGCCTGGGCCTCTTGACCCTCAATGCGATGGTGACGGCTAGCGAAGTGCTCATCCCCATTCAGTGCGAGTACTACGCGCTCGAAGGCCTCACGCAGCTGATCAAGACGGTGGACATGGTCAAGCGTCACCTCAACCCGTCGCTGCACGTGTCAACCATCGTGCTGACGATGTACGACGCTCGCACCAACCTTGCTCGCGACGTTGCCACCGAGGTCCGTACCCACTTCCCAGACGAGACCCTGGAGACCACCGTCCCGCGCTCCGTGCGCGTCTCCGAAGCGCCCAGTTTTGGCCAGACCGTCATGACCCACGACGCCCACTCGCCGGGCGCGGTTGCGTACCTGGCGGTCGCTTCTGACATCGCGTCCCGAGACCCCGGAGGAAACCTGTGAGCACCGCCAAGCGAGGGTTGGGCCGCGGGCTCGGCACTCTGATTCCCACGACAGAGGCCGCCGCCCAGGCCACCGCAGAGGCCGCTACTGAGACCTCGGAACTGCGCGCTTCGGGCGTGCGCACGGACCGGCCGCGAGACGTTTTCTTTGGTGGGGACTCAGCTCGCACTAGCGAGGTTCCGTTGGTGGAGCTGGTGCCCGTCCCGGGAGCTCGCTTTGCGCAGTTGGACCCCGCGAGCATCGTTCCCAACCCACGCCAGCCGCGCGCGGTGTTCGACGAGGACGCGCTCGCGGAATTGGTGGGCTCCATCAAGGAGATCGGCGTCTTGCAGCCGGTGGTCGTGAGGCCAAACCCCAACGGCAAGGGCTTTGAACTCATCATGGGGGAGAGGCGCCTGCGCGCCACTCGCGCTGCGGGCCTCGACACCATCCCAGCGATCGTCCGCGAGACCGAGGACACCGACCTGCTGCGGGACGCTCTCGTAGAGAACCTCCACCGCTCCCAGCTGAACCCGCTTGAAGAGGCGGCCGCCTACCAGCAGCTCATCGACGACTTTGGCCTGACCCACGATCAGCTCGCGGACCGCATCAGCCGATCGCGCCCGCAGATCTCCAACACTCTGCGTCTGCTCAAGCTGCCACCAAAGGTCCAGACGCGCGTGGCGGCCGGAGTGCTGAGCGCGGGCCACGCCCGTGCCCTGCTCGGCTTGCCGGATGCCGACGCCATGGACCACTTGGCACAGCGCATCGTCGCGGAGGGCCTCTCCGTACGCGCCACCGAGGAGGCCGTTGCGGTAGGGGTCAAGGTTCCAAAGCCCAAGACGGGTTCCGTGCGCCCAGGAGGGCGCACAGAGGCGCTGGACGCCCTCGCCGCGCGCCTGGGCGACCGCCTCGAGACGCGAGTAAAGGTCAACCTGGGCCGCTCCAAGGGAGCACTGACGGTGGAATTCGCGACCATCAAGGACCTCAACCGGATTGTCGCGATCCTCGACCCCAAGGATCCCGGGGTCTTTGGCTAAGTCCTACGCAGCGCCGCGCGCAACCGCGCCCGCGAGGATCTCGCGATACAGCTGGCCCAGCTCTAGCCCTGCGGCGGCCACCGCCTGGGGGAACAGCGACACCTCGGTGAGACCCGGCACAACGTTGACGTCGAGCACGTTGACGGTGCCGTCCTCCGCCACGATGACGTCGATGCGCGACAAATCACGCAACCCCAGCTCGCGGTGAGTGGCAAGCGCGGTGTTGGCAACAGCGTCGGCCATTTGGGGGCTCAGGCGAGCAGGAGCAAAGTATTCAACCCGTCCTGGGTTGTAGCGAGCGTCGTAGTCATACGGGCCGTCGCAGACAATCTCCACGCCAGGAAGCGTGCGGGCCGAGTCGCCCTCACCGAGCACCGAGACGGCCACCTCGGTGCCAGTGACGGCGCGTTCGATGAGCGCAATGTCGCCATACGCAAAGCAATGGACCAGCGCATGTGCCAGGTCTTCGGGCTTGGTCACCAAGGTCACGCCCAGCGCGGATCCGCCGCTCGCGGGTTTGACCACCACCGGCAGCCCAAAGTGCTCGGCGAGAGCGGCGAGCACGTGTTCCGCGCCCGCCTCCCTGAACAACGATTGGGGCA
>CAYMRO010000244.1:0-2791 GCA_964392875.1 uncultured Demequinaceae bacterium | reverse complement strand
GCCGAACACGGTTGGCGAGCTTGCCGAATACCTGGAGCGATATCGCCCCGAGTTGGAGGCGGGTCCCGCCGCGATTGACACCGCCCGGTTCCTCCTCAAGGAGCCGCCGCTCCCCTGGGCCGCTCGCCAGCCCTATCGCCTCATCGGAGCGGGCGCCGTGGCGCTATTGCCCAACTGGGCCCGCTCCGAACTCGCCGTTGGCGGGCCGCTTAGCCGCAGTGTCGGGCCTATTGGCGGTTCCATAGCGACGCGGGGCATCCGCTGGGGCCTTGGCAACGCGGCACAGCGCCGCGAACGAGGCTTCAGCGGTCACTGACGGCGGGCTACTCGAGCCCACCAACCTCGCTGCCGGGCTCAAACTCGCCGTTCGCGACCTTGAGCCAGAAGTCATCGATCGTGTCCGGATCAAGCAGCACCGTGGACCCCACGCCCTTCACGTGGTAACCCCAGTCCTCGATGGGCGGAGTTCCAGTCACCGCCTGATCTCCCTGCGCGGCGCGGAAGGTGGTGGCGATGCGCGCAAGGTCAAACGGCCCGGCGCCCTCGCTCACGCGGAACGCCTGCAGACCGGAATCCGCAACGCGCATCGCCTCAAAGGGATTGGCGACCACCTTGCGCGTAAAGACGCCATCTACAACGGCGCTCACGAGCTGCCGTTGCCGAGCGGCACGGCCAATATCGCCCAGCGGATCGCTGTAGCGCATGCGCGAGAAGGCCAGCGCGGTATCGCCGTCGGCGAGGTGACACCCTGCCTTCCACTTGAGCTTGGAACGCCAGTCGTTGACGTCCTCGTCGTAACAGAGCCGTACGCCGCCAAGCGCGTCTACGAGGTCCGCGACCCCCGTGAGCCCAACCTCCATGTACGCGTCCATCGTGAGCCCCGTGAGCTCCTCCACGGTCTCCACGAGCAGTTGCGCGCCACCCTTCGCGAATGCCGCATTGATCTTGTTCTTCTTGTGCCCGGGAATCTCCACGTAGGAATCGCGCGGAATCGAAATGAGCGACGTGACACCGTTTGGCGCCTTGTGCAGCACCATGATCGTGTCGGTGCGCGCACCCGTGGTGCCGTCGTCGTACTTCCACCCCTCTCGCGAGTCCGAGCCCACGATGAGGTACGTCTCCCCCGCCGTATTTTCCGCGCCGCTCAGCGCGTCGACGTGCTGGATGCGCGCGTTGACCCAGCTGTAGCTCATGATGAAAACGATCACGGCGATGATCAGCCCGGCCACCGCAATGACGCCGCAGCGACGCCTCCAATGGCGTCGCTTAGTTACGGGCGGCATATTGCCCGACGCCGGTGCGGGCTTTTGCGTGGGCGCTGACTTCTGCGCGGGCCGGGCAGGCGGCCGGGCGGGGTTGGGCGCGCGCGAGGGGCTCGGTGCGGGCGGGGGCGCGGCCGGGCGTGGAGAAATTGATGGCGGCATGGGCCGCCGCACGCCCGGAGGGTCGCCCGCTGCTCCCCGGGCCGTTGGTGTCACCATGAGAAGGTAACGCGCCGGGGGCCGCACAACGTTGCGACATGCGGGACGGTGCACTCGTGCCGCCAAGCCGCGCACGCGCATAGGCTCGCATCATGGCCGTTAAGCGATTAGACAACGTGGCGATCGTCGTTGAGGACCTCGACGCCGCGATCGCGTTCTTTGCCGAGCTCGGACTCGAACTTGAGGATCGTGCGGACATCGAAGGCCCGTGGGCCGACGGCGTGGTTGGACTCACGGGCGTGCGCTCCGAAATCGCGATGATGCGCACTCCCGATGGCCACAGCCGGCTCGAGCTCACGGCCTATCAGGCTCCTGAGCCTGTGGAGTCTGAGCCGCCAGCGTCGAACGTCATTGGCCTGCATCGGCTCATGTTCAACGTGGATAACATCGATGCCACTTTCGCTCGGCTTGAGGCCCATCGCGCAACCTTGGTTGGCGAAATGGTCGACTACGCGGGTGTGTACCGCCTGTGTTACCTGCGTGGGCCGTCCGGCATCATCGTTGCCCTCGCAGAGGGGCCGTAAGGCGGATGAGTTGGCCGATACGCCGGGTTCTGTCTCTCACGCATAACGCGTGAAGGGCGGCCATCCATCTACGACGTACGTTGCCGCACGCCTCTAGCGACCTACCCGGATGCTCGGGCGAGCAGCCCTCAAACGCATCCTGTCTGGTCTTGCTCCGAGTGGGGTTTACCTTGACCGTCGCTGTCACCAGCGACGCGGTGAGCTCTTACCTCACCTTTTCACCCTTACCTCCGTTGCCGAAGGCGGTTATTTTCTGTGGCACTGTCCCGCGGGTCGCCCCGGGTGGTCGTTAGCCACCACTCTGCTCTGTGGAGCCCGGACGTTCCTCGGTGCTGGTTACCCAACAACGCGACCGCCTGGCCAACTCATCCGCGCCACCAGCGTACCGCCCCGCCATGTTTGGGCCACCTTGTAGGTTGGGGCGCATGACAACTCAGGGCACTGCGGATGTGCAAACCGCCGAACCTCGTCCCGTTACTGCCGTAGCAGCGATTGCGTGGGGCATTCTGTGTGCCCTCGTGGGGCTCCTGCCGTGGATTGCCACGGGGATGCGGCTCCCACTTCAGAATTTGTGGGCCACTGACGCACCGCCCAGTGCAATGCCGCGCGTGCTCGTTCCGCTCAGTTACTACTTTGTGTCGTTGACCTCGGCCGTGCTCATTGTGGGCGCCGCGCTCGGCGGCCTCGCGGTGGTGATCGCGCGGCTCAAGGGTCGCGTGCTGGGCGCGGGCCATGTGCTGGCGGGCGTAGTGGGCCTCCAGGTTTGCGCCCTGGCACACGCCGTTT
>CAYMRO010000243.1:0-2808 GCA_964392875.1 uncultured Demequinaceae bacterium | reverse complement strand
ACGCGCGCATACGAGCGCTCCCCCGCCACCTTGATGGCGCTCACCGAGCTGGGGCGCTGAAGGATGTCCCCCGTGAGCGTGGCGACGGCCGCGGCGATCGCTTCATCCGTCACGGCCGAGGCATCGCGAGTCTCGATTAGCTCGCCCTCGGCATCGTCCGTGATGGTTGACGCGCCAAGCCGAATGGTCGCCTCGTAGGCCTTGTCGTTGGCGGAGATGTACGTCAGCAGCCGGGTCGCCTTGCCGCACGCGATGATGAGCACGCCCGTGGCCATGGGGTCAAGGGTGCCGCCGTGTCCCACCTTGCGAGTGCCGAGGAGGCGTCGCATGCGGGCAACGACGTCGTGGGACGTCCAACCTGCGGGCTTGTCAACGACCACGAGCCCCGAGGGGCCCTCTGGCCCAGGTTCAGTCATCCTCGTGCGTTGGCTTGTAGGGGTCCGCATCACCCGCGAACTTGGCACCTTCGCGCAACTTCGCCAACTCGGCGTCACGCACGGCAGCCTCGTGGAGCGCTTTGTCGAGCGTGGCGGCCGTCTCCGGCACCGCGTCGAGGTAGAAATCGAGAGTGGGCGTGAGCCTGATCCCCAACTGCGAGCCAACGAGCGAGCGCAACCGGCCCTTGGCGGAGGCGAGCGCCGCGGCAGTTCCCGCGCGCGCTTCCTCATCGCCAAGCACCGTGTAGAACACGGAGGCTTGCTGCATGTCGCCCGTGAGGCGAACGTCGGTCACCGTGACAAAGCCAAGGCGTGGGTCTTTGATGTCGTTCTCAAGCGCGCCTGCAACGATCCGTTTGATCGTGCCGGCGAGCTTGAGCGCGCGAGCTGAATCGCTCATCAGTTCCTCGGAATCTCCACCATCTCGAAGGTCTCGATCATGTCGCCAACCTGGATGTCGTTGAACTTGCCAAGGCCAATGCCGCACTCGAAGCCCTCGCGGACCTCGGTGGCATCGTCCTTGAAGCGACGCAGGGTGTCGATGACCGGCTCACCAACCACCACGCCGTTGCGGGAGACCCGCGCCTTGGCGTTGCGGATGATGGTGCCTTCGCGAACGAGCGAACCGGCGATGTTGCCAAACTTGGACGAGCGGAAGATCTCCATGATCTCCGCGCGGCCCGTCTGGCGCTCTTCGAACTCCGGCTTGAGCATGCCCTTGAGCGATGCCTCCACGTCCTCGAGTGCACGGTAGATGACCGAGTAGAAGCGCATGTCGACGCCCTCGCGGTCTGCGAGAGCCTGGACGCGCTCCGCTGGGCGCACGTTGAAGCCGATGATGATGGCGTCGTCCACCGTTGCCAGGTTGACGTCGTTTTGCGTGACGGCGCCCACCCCGCGGTGGATGATCCGCAGGTCAACTTCCTTGCCCACATCGATCTGCAGCAGGGCGTCCTCGAGAGCCTCGACGGCACCGGAGACGTCACCCTTGATGATGAGGTTGAGGGTGTCCACCTTGCCTTCCTCGAGGGCCTGGTTGAAGTCCTCAAGGGAGATGCGCTTGCGACGCTTCGCGAGCTGAGCGGCACGATCTGCTGCCTCTCGCTTCTCGGCGATCTGGCGAGCAGTGCGGTCGTCGTCGGCCACCAGGAACGTGTCACCGGCGCGCGGCACCGACGTAAGGCCGATGACCAGCACGGGACGAGCCGGAGTTGCCTCGGTGACGAGGGCGTCGTGCTCATCGAACATGGCGCGCACGCGGCCATGAGCGGTGCCCGCAACGATGGAGTCGCCAACGCGCAGCGTTCCGGAGTTCACGAGCACCGTGGCAACGGCACCGCGACCCTTGTCGAGGTGCGCCTCAACGGCAACACCGCGAGCGTCCTTGTTGGGGTTGGCGCGCAGATCAAGGCCAGCATCCGCGGTAAGCAGCACGGCCTCAAGCAGTTCGGTGATGCCGATGCCCTTGAGCGCGGACACGTCAACGAACATCGTGTCGCCGCCGTACTCTTCCGCCACGAGGTTGTATTCCGTGAGCTGCTGGCGGATCTTGGCGGGGTTGGACCCCTCCTTGTCCACCTTGTTCACGGCCACGACGATGGGCACGTTAGCGGCCTGAGCGTGGTTGAGCGCCTCGATGGTCTGCGGCATGACGCCGTCATCGGCTGCCACAACGAGGATCGCGATGTCCGTCACCTGCGCACCACGGGCACGCATAGCGGTGAACGCCTCGTGGCCAGGGGTGTCAATGAACGTGATGGCGCGGTCAACACCCTCGTGCTCGTGATGCACCTGGTAAGCGCCGATGTGCTGCGTGATGCCACCAGACTCGCCAGAGATGACGTCCGACTTGCGGATGGCGTCAAGAAGGCGCGTCTTACCGTGGTCAACGTGGCCCATGACGGTCACAACGGGCGGACGTGGCTCAAGCTCTTCATCGGTCTCTGCCGCGAGTTCCGCTTCAAGGTCAAGGCCGAAGTCCTCTAGCAGCTCCTTGTCCTCGTCCTCAGGAGACACGATCGAGATCGTGTAACCGAGTTCGGCACCCAGAGCGGCGAACGTGTCTTCGTCAAGCGACTGCGTTGCGGTTGCCATCTCACCAAGGTGGAAGGGCACCGTCACGAGCGACGCGGGATTGACATCGCTCTTCTCGGCGACGTCGTTGAGCGTAGCGCCGCGACGCAAACGAATGGGAGTGGAGCCGTCACCGCGAGGGATCTGCACGCCACCGATGGACGGAGCCTGCTGCTGTTCGTATTCCTGACGCTTGGCACGCTTTGACTTGCGCGAGCGCGCGGGCTTGCCGCCCTGACGCCCAAAGGCACCTGCAGTTCCGCCTCCACGACCGCGGCCACCAGCGGCCGGACGGCTG
>CAYMRO010000242.1:0-2880 GCA_964392875.1 uncultured Demequinaceae bacterium | reverse complement strand
GCCGGTGTTGTCCTTGACGCGGTTGACGCCCTCGGACACGATGCGCAGCGCGTCAACGTCGAGGCCGGAGTCCGTCTCGTCGAGGATCGCAATCTTTGGCTGCAGCAATTCCATCTGCAGGATCTCGTGACGCTTCTTCTCACCACCGGAGAAGCCCTCATTGACGTTGCGCTCAGCGAACTCAGGGTCCATGCGCAACTTGTCCATCGCGCCCGTCATTTCCTTGACCCACGTGCGGAGCTTGGGGGCTTCGCCGTCGATCGCGGTCTTGGCGGTGCGCAAGAAGTTGGACACGGACACGCCTGGCACCTCAACGGGGTACTGCATCGCGAGAAATAGGCCCGCCTTGGCGCGCTCGTCCACGGTCATGGCGAGTACGTCTTCGCCGTCCAAGGTCACGGTCCCGGAGGTCACCGTGTACTTGGGGTGACCGGCGAGCGAGTACGCGAGGGTGGACTTGCCGGAGCCGTTGGGGCCCATGATCGCGTGCGTCTCGCCCGACTTAATGGTCAGGTCAACGCCGCGCAGGATCTCCTTGGTGCCTTCAGGGGTCTCCACCGTGACGTGGAGGCCGCGGATTTCAAGGGTGTGGTCACTCATGTCAGTTCCTTGTCTGAGGTAGTCGCTTTGTCCACATCGACGAGCACGCGCTCGCCATCAATGCGGACGGGGTACGTGGGTGTGGCGGTGATCGCCGGAAATTCCTGGGGCTCGCCGGTACGGGCATCGAAGCGGCTGCCGTGGGCCCAGCACTCCACGAGGCAGCCCTTGACCTCACCCTCGGAAAGGGAAACCTCGCCGTGGGTGCACTCGTCGCCAATGGCGAAGAAGTCTCCGTCATCGCAGCGAATGATCGCAACGTCAACATCAGCACCTGATTCATCCTTGAGTTCGGCGAGCCTCGCCGTGCCGGGTTCCATGTCAGAAACGAGGCATGCAAATTGCTCAGCCACGCGCACCGCCTTCCGCTGCAGCGAGCTCCCCGTCAACGCGATCCAATTCAAGATCGATCTGACCCATGAGGCTCGCCTCAACGGCTGGCACCCCAATCTCACGAATGAGGTCCGCAAAGAATCCACGGACCACGAGCTTGCGCGCCTGGTCCTCGGAGATTCCACGCGAACGCAAATAGAACATCTGCTCCTCGTCAAACCTGCCCGTTGCGGAAGCGTGGCCCGCGCCCGCGATCTCGCCCGTCTCGATCTCGAGGTTGGGGACGGAATCCGCCCGAGCGCCGTCGGTGAGGACAAGGTTGCGATTGAGCTCGTACGTGTCCGTGCCCTCGGCGGCGGCTCTGATGAGCACGTCGCCAATCCACACGGTGTGCGCGGAGGCCCCTGCAAGGGCGCCCTTGTACGTCACTCGCGAGGTGCAGTGAGGGACCGCGTGGTCAACGAAAAGCTGGTGCTCTTGGTGCTGACCGGTGTCCGCAAAGTACAGGCCAAACAGGTCTGCGCGTCCACCTTCGCCCGCGAATGCCACCGAGGTGTTGAGCCGCACCACTTGGCCGCCAAGCGTCACCACTGTGCCACGCAGGTTTGCGTCGCGACCCAGCCTGGCAACGACTTCGCCAACATGCACGGCGTCGTCGTCCCACTGCTGAGTGAGCACGAGGTTGAGCGTGGCACCATCCGCCACGTCTACGGACACGAACTCCGAGTACGAAGCGGTACCGAGCCGCTCCACCACAACGGTGACGTCGGAACCCTCGCCAATCTCAAACAGCACGTGGCCGCGAGCATCGCCGCCATTGCCGGTGAGCGTCACGGTGACGGGCTCGCTGAGCACAACACCAGGGGCGATGCTCAGGACTTTGGCGCCATCACTGCTGGAAGCTGCCACAGCCGACGCCCTATCCCCTGGCGCGCGTACGGAACGTGAGACAGCGTCGGGCCCGGAAACCTCCGTGAGCGTCACGCCAGCGGGAAGCGGTGACGTTGCCCAAACCAAGGAACCGTTGCCGCCCTCGGTGGCGAACATCGCCCTGAGCTTGCGCACGGGCGTAAATCGCCAGTTTTCCTCGCGGCCCGTGGGGACGGCAAAGTCCTCGGGGTCAAATGAGGTGGGGCGGTCAGCGCGCGAGGAATCCGGCACCGGTCCATCGCTATGTGCACCCGCGAGCGTTGCGCGCGAGTGATCGGTGGTGATGCTCAACCGACGGATCCTTCCATCTGAAGTTCGATAAGGCGGTTCAGTTCGAGCGCGTACTCCATGGGCAGCTCGCGCGCGATGGGCTCAACGAACCCGCGCACGATCATGGCCATGGCCTCAAACTCGGTCATGCCTCGGGACATGAGGTAAAACAGCTGGTCTTCGCTCACGCGAGACACCGTGGCCTCGTGGCCCATGTGGACATCGTCTTCGCGAACGTCCACGTACGGGTACGTGTCA
Source organism: uncultured Demequinaceae bacterium (assembly GCA_964392875.1). Lineage (GTDB taxonomy): Bacteria > Actinomycetota > Actinomycetes > Actinomycetales > Demequinaceae > Demequina. The sequence goes on along the minus strand of CAYMRO010000242.1, from coordinate 489 downwards.
GAGCGGCTGATGGTGTCAACGAGCAAGGCGTCACACAGCACGTTGGACTTGGAGCCCTTGGCGCCCTCGAGCACCTGAACCAAGCCGCGGTAGGACGTGCGCCCGCCGCCGCGTGCCACCGACTTGGAGACGATGGAGCTTGAGGTGTTGGGTGCCGCGTGGACCATCTTGGCGCCCGCGTCTTGGTGCTGACCCTCGCCCGCGAAGGCGATGGACAGCGTTTCGCCGCGCGCGTGCTCGCCGAGCATGAAGATGGCGGGGTACTTCATGGTCACCTTGGAGCCAATGTTGCCGTCAACCCATTCCATGGTGGCGCCTTCAGCGGCCGTAGCTCGCTTGGTGACGAGGTTGTAGACGTTGTTGGACCAGTTCTGGATGGTCGTGTAGCGAACGCGAGCGTTCTTCTTGACGATGATCTCCACCACCGCCGAGTGCAGCGAGTCGCTCGAGTAGATGGGCGCGGTGCAGCCCTCAACGTAGTGAACGTAC
>CAYMRO010000241.1:0-2896 GCA_964392875.1 uncultured Demequinaceae bacterium | reverse complement strand
GCGGGGCTGAAAAAGGGCGAAACCTTTTTAGTCCACGGAGGCGCCAGCGGCGTCAACCACCACCCCAGCCCCCGTGAGCACTGCGAGCCGCGTGGCGATCTCCTTGTTCACAAAGGTGGAGACCACCAACACGATCTCAGCGTCCTGCGATGCCTCGCGCAACGCCACAGCGGCAGCGGATGCCACCCGCACATCGTCAGAAATCACGCGCACCTGCGCGGCTCCGTAGTCGCCAAGCAGCTCAACGGCGTCCTCGGAAGGCGAGCCGCCAATCCACACCGCAACCGGAGTGCCAAGGGAACGCGCGAGCGTGAGTGCCTCGAGCGTCGGGCCTGCAACGGACTCCCCGCCGTCTTCGGTGGCGTGCCGCTCTACCAGCACGGCCACGGTGTTCTGACCCACCGCACTCATGCGAGCCCCCTCTCCAGAAGGTAGTCGGCAAGTTGCTTGCCGCCCTCCCCGGTGTCGGTCACGATCACGCGGTCCTCTCGCGGCGGCCGCGGCGAGGCGTCGAGCACCGTCACGCGCGCCGCCCCCGCACCAACGGTGGACGGCACCACGCCCAGGTCCGCGAGCGTCCACACGGTGACGGGCGCCGAACGCGCGGCCATGATGAGTTTGAAATTGGGGTAGCGGGGCTTGTTCGCCTCGTCCGTCACGGACACCACCGCGGGCAACGGTGCACTTACTACCTCGTGTGCGTCCGGCAAGTGCCGCTCGATTGTTGCGATCCCGTCAGCCACTGTCAGCGACGAGGCCAGCGTCAACTGCGCCCAATCCAGCTCCACCGCGAGCGCCGTGGGGAGCATCGACGTGAGCCCATCGAGCGCGGCCATTCCGGTGATTACCAGGTCAAGCGGCGCCTCTTCATGCACGCGCCGCACGGCCGCGGCCAAGACCTTGGCGGTCCCAAAGACGTCGGACCCAGCGATACCGGCATCGGACACATGAATAGCGTGTGTGACACCCAACTGGAGCGCCTTGCGAACGGCGGCCACGGCGTCGGGCCCGCCAACGGTAAGGGCGTAAACCTCGCCCTCCCCCGCCGCCTCAACCAATTGCAAAGCCGCCTCAACGGCGTTCTCGTCGAGCTCATTCATGGAGCCGTCGTCCGCCGTGCGCGTCACGGCGCCGTCAGTAAAGGAGCGGTTGGATTGGAGGTCGGGCGTGAACTTGACGGTGACCAAAATTCGCATGGGCCAAGCCTAGTGGCGGCCGGTGACGAGCATGCCCGACGCTCACTCACCCATTCCCATCGCGTTAAGTTCGCTCCCAGACACCGTCGCTGCCCCCACAAGTAGGGCTTCCCACCTCGTCTGCGCCCATCTAGGTTCGGTGGGAACGCAACGATGCTGTTGCCGCCGCGATGCAAACAAGGAATCCGATCCATGACCCACCGCGCACACGTCCGAGGTCCCCTGCCGAGTGCGCCCCTTGCGCGCGCGCTTGCCGGCCCGCTACTCGTCGCGATCGGCCTATGCGGCATCGTGAGCGGCTGCTCGGTAGGCTCCGGCCCCACATCGTCGGCGAGAAGTGCGGATGAAGAGATCGCGCTCTGGATTGAGATGGCCACGGAGACGGACGCGTCAGATAGTCAGATGGCAATCCTCGAGCGCGCCCAAGAACGGGACGGCGTGGTGACCGCCGCCGACGTCGATGAGGCGTACCAGGAGACGCTGCGGTGCTACGAAGACGCGGGGCTGGACTACAAGATGGATTGGTACGAGGCCACCACGGGTTCAAACATCAAGGTGCCAGCTGCGGTCATCGTGGAGCCCAAGGGCGCCACTGAGACCGAGGCGATGCAGATCGCCGACGTCGCCGCCGCCTGCGAGGACCTTCATCACATCTGGGTCGCGTCTGCGTATTTGAATCAGCCGTCATCAAGGCAGGCTCAAGACGCGGTGTGGCAAAGCGAGACAGTGATCAGGTGTCTCGAAGATCGTGGCTACGCATTCCCGGACAACGTTTCCAGCGACGACGTCAGACAAGCGGAGCATGCCGACCTCGCGAAGAATCAAGCCAATCCCAACTATCCCGGCCGTTGCGTGCCAAATCAAGGTTGAGTACTGGACGCGTCACGCCCCTCGCAGTCCCATACACTCACTCTCAACGCATCGTCGCGCCGTCAAGGGGGCTGATCAGGCAGCATGGCAGGGAAACCACCTTCCAGAGGCATCGCGATCGCGGTCGCCCTCGCCCTCGTCGCGCCCCTCGCGGCCGGCATTGCGCTGATCCTCGCGCACAGCAGCGAATCACCTCTCGAATCAGCATCTGGCGTTGAGCCGCTCATCGGTTCCGTGGAGCGCGCTGAACGCTTCAACGAGGCCTCCGTTGCCATCATTGTGCAATACGCGACGGCCCTCGCCCCCGCAACCCAAGCGTCGGGCACGCTCACGGCCCTCAAAATCGCGCCTGGCACCGAGGTGAAAACCGGCACCGTCGTCGGCTCGGTCAACAACCGGAAGCTCGTCGCGTATGCGTCTAGAGCGCCCCTCTTCCGCGACATCCACAAAGGCCTCAAAGGCGCCGATGTCAAGACCGCACAGCAACTGCTCAAGGACCTTAACTTCTACACCGGCAGCGTCGACGGCAACGCCGACGCCACCACCGAGAAGTCCATCAAGGCGTTCAACAAGCACTACGGCTGGGGCAAGGACAACAGCACCTTCGCCCTCGCGAGCCTCGTCTGGGTGGGGCAGGCTCCGGTCGCGGTCAGCGAAGTGTCGGTGACGCTCGGCAGCTCCGTCTCCCCTGGTACCGAGCTGTTCAAGACCACCGCATCGCTCGCGGCGATCGTCGTAGCCGAGACCCCCAACTTGCCCACGGAAGGCGATGTCACGCTCACCGTCAACGGCGTCACCGTTCCGTACGTGGTCGGCTCGGGTGCCGTCAC
>CAYMRO010000240.1:0-2903 GCA_964392875.1 uncultured Demequinaceae bacterium | reverse complement strand
GGTTCCGCCGCCGGCCCGTGCTTCTTGACCCCAACGAGGTTGAGGCACTTTACGACGTGGCCCGCCGCTCCAGCACCTGGGCCTAGCCCGCACCTGGCCGTTCGCGCGCTTGGCGCACCGGCACCCCACCTGCGCGGCCAATTGACACGCCGTTCAGGACTGGCTAAGTTTCAAGACAGTAAAGTTTCCTAACCTCTTGGGGGCACCCGTGCAGTCACCTACTTCCGGAGCCGCGAGCAACGCTCCCGGCGAGCGTGCGGACGCCGCGGCAGCGCCCGCTCCCGTGCCCGCAACGCCGGGCCTGCTGCGCTCCATCAACAACCGCACGGTCCTCGACTTGCTCATCCAGTACCCCTCCCTGAGCCGCGGCGACGTATGCCGCATGACGGGCGTCTCCAAGCCCACCGCCTCCCAGTTGCTCACACGCCTGCTGGATGCCGAACTGGTGCTTGACGCGGGCCCCGGCACGCCCCGCCCAGGCGGCAGGGCGCCCCAGATGTACCGGCTCAACCCGCGCGCCGGGTTCGCAGCAGCCATCAACGTTGACCCCGCCACCATCCAGGTGCGCGTGGCAGATCTCGTTGGCAACACGATCGCCGAGTCCACGCTCCCCACCGAGGCCGGAGACGGCAACCACGGGCCCGAGCGCGCCGTGCAGGTGCTTGAGGCCACCGTTGCGCAAGCGGGACTCTCGCTGGAGCACCTCGCGGCCACCGTCATCGCCGCCCCCGGCTCGTATGACCCCTCCGTTGACCAGCTGCGCTTCTCCGATCACCTCCCCGATTGGCAGCAGACGGGACTCATCGCCCACCTCAGCCGCAGCATCCCCGGCACGCTCGCCGTGGAGAACGACGTCAACCTGGTTGCCGTGGTGGAGCAGCACCAGCGCGAGGGCGCGGAGAACTTTGTGCTGCTGTGGCTGGATGAGCGCATCGGCGGCGCCATCGTCGTTGACGGCAAACTCTTCCGTGGCACACGCGGGGCGGCGGGCGAGACCGCGTTCCTGCAGGTCCCCGGCGTGCCGGTGGTGCGCGATCCCGCCAGGGACAACCACGGCGCCCTGGAAGACCTCGCGGGAGACGCAGCAATCGTGGAGTTGGCAGCCCGGGCGGGCATCACCGCCTCCAGCGGGGCCGACGCCATGGCCGGCCTCGTCTCCCTCGACACCCCCGCGGCACGCGCCTTGGTTGACGACATCGCGGGCCGCTATGCCGTTGCCCTGGCCTCGATTGTCGCGTTGCTGGACCCGGCGCAACTGATCCTCGCCGGCTCCGTGGTTGATGCCGGTGGGCAGGCGCTCGTGGACGCGGTTGCGCGCGAACTCAAGGCCGTCTCCATCGCCACTCCCCCCGTCAGCGCTGGCCTTGCCACAGACTCCCCCATCACGGGCGGCGCCATGATTCTGAGCCTGGGCCTTGCCCGCGACCGCGTCTTCAACACCTGAGGTGAGCACCATCACTACCGTCCCTGCACGCGACCACCACCCACGCACCTTGCTCGCCCTCGACGGCGGCAATTCCAAGACGGACATCCTGCTCGTTGACGAGCACGGCTCCGTCATGACGCGCACGCGATCGGGCCCCTTCATCCCCCACCTCGTTGGCGCCGTGCGCGCCGTGGAGCTGCTCGCCCCGGACATCGAGCGCGCACTCGCCTCGGCACCCGGCGGGCACGTGACGCTGATCGCCGGCTACCTCGCCAACGCGGACCTCCCCATCGAGGAGGAACTCATCGCCGCCGCCATCGCTAGCTACGGCTGGAGCGACTCCGTCATCGTGGAGAACGACACCCTCGCGATGCTGCGAACCGGCACCGAGCAGGGCCACGGCGTGGCGGTCGTGTGCGGCGCCGGAATCAACTGCATCGGCGTTGGCGAGAACGGCGAGCGCGTGCGCTTCCCCGCCCTGGGCCGCATCACGGGCGACTGGGGCGGAGGCCTAGGCATCTCCAAAGAGGTGCTCTGGTACACGTCCCGCGCTCACGACGGCCGCGGGCCGGCCACGAGCCTCTCGCAGGCAGTTGCCAGCCACTTTGGGCTCCCCCACGCGGCCGCCGTGGCCGAGGCCATGCACTTGCGCAGCATCGACTACGACCGCATGCATGAGATAGTTCCGCTGCTGTTTGGCGAGGCCAACGCGGGCGATCCCATTGCGCGGGCCGTGGTGCACCGCCAGGCCCAGGAACTCGCGCTGCTCGTCACCAACGCGCTGGAGCGGCTGCACCTCACGGACGGCACCCCGGAGGTCGTCATGGGTGGCGGGATGCTCACGTCCGGCGAGCCGCTGCTCGTTGACGTTGTCATCAACCTCGTACTCGCCGCCGCTCCCGGTGCGCGCATCACGATCGTTGAGGATCAGCCCATTCTGGGCTCCGCTCTACTGGGCCTTGAAGCGCTCCTTGGACCGGACGCCAGCGACATCACCGAGCGCACAGACCGCCTGCGCGCAAGCCTCGCGAGCACGGGAGTACCAGCCTGATGACCAATCGCCTCACCATGGGAGTTGCCGGAACCGGTTATTGGGCAAACGTCACGCACGCTCCCGCGGTGGTCGCCTCTGGTCGCTGGGACCTCACCGCGGTGTGGGGTCGCAGGCCCGACGCCACGGCGGCGCTCGCTGCTTCCTTGCCTGGCGATGTGGCCCCGTTTGACGACTTCGACGCGTTCCTTGACTCCGTTGACGGCGTCACCTTTGCGCTCCCCCCGGACGTCCAGGCGCCCCTCGCCTTGCGCGCGCTCAACGCGGGCAAGCACGTGCTGCTGGAGAAGCCCATCAGCCTTGACGCTTCCCAGGCGGACGCGCTCGTGGCGGCGGCTGAGCGCAGCGGTGCCGCCACCGCGGTGTTCTTCACGATCCTCTACGACCCCCGAGTGCGAGCCCTCATCGCGGCGGCCGCCGAGGCCC
>CAYMRO010000239.1:0-2940 GCA_964392875.1 uncultured Demequinaceae bacterium | reverse complement strand
CGAGAAGATTGAAGAGTTTGAGGTCTTCCACCCTGACCGCATGGCGAGCCGCATCCTCGACATGGGCGACATCCTCACGCTCATTGAGCAGGCAGAGCAGGCGTTCGATCAAGACGTTGCCGAGCGCATGGCGGCAAAGGTCACCAAGGGCGAGGACTTCACGCTCTCGGACTTCCTGACCCAAATGCAGCAGCTCAAGAACATGGGCTCCATGAAGAAGATGCTCACGATGCTTCCCGGCATGGGGCAGATGCGCGAGCAGATCGACAACTTTGACGAGCGCGAGATTGTGCGCACCGAGGCGATCATCCAATCCATGACTCCCGCCGAGCGGGACAATCCCAAGCTGCTCAACGGCTCGCGGCGCTCACGCATTGCGCGCGGCTCGGGCATGCAGGTGAGCGACGTCAACTCGCTCGTCAAGCGGTTTGAGGACGCTCAAGTGATGATGCGTGCCATGTCCAAGAACGGCGGCGCCATGCCTGCGCTCCCGGGCGCGGGCGGGGCGCCGGGATCCTTTGGCGGATTCCCCGGCGGCAAGAAGTCAAAGGGCAAGCAAGCGCCCCAGCGCAAGGTCAAGGGCAAGAGCGGCAACCCGGCCAAGCGCGCGCAGCAAGAGGCCGCGGCTCGCGGTGAGGCGCCCGTGGCACCCGCTGGCAGCGCATTTGGCCTTGGTGCTCCCCAGGACGATATTGATACCTCGGCCGTGAATGCCGATTTCAGTAAGTACCTGCGGCGATAGTGGCAAACCTGCACCTCGCGGGTCCCGTCATTGCGGATGACGAGACGGTGTTCGCGCAAGCCTGGGTCGCAGACGGTGTGCTGCGGCTAGGCGAGGCCCCAGACCAAGCTGGGGCAGCGTCGGGCAATTGGGAAACCATTAATGGCTTTGTGGTGCCGGGGCTCGTTGACGTGCATTGTCACGTTGGGCTGGATTCCGGCGGGGCCGTGGAGCCGCAACTCGCGCTCAAGCAGGCGATGCTGGACCGCGACGCGGGCACGCTGCTCATCCGGGACGCGGGATCACCAACGCAGACTGCCTTCATCCACGACCTGGCGGAGGCGCCGCGCCTCATTCGCGCTGGCCGCTTCATCGCGCGCCCCAAGCGGTATCTGCGCAACTTTGCTCGCGAGATCGAGGTGGCAGACCTCCCGCGCGTGGTGGCGGAGGAGGCGCGAGCCGGTGATGGCTGGGTCAAGATCATCGCCGACTGGATAGATCGCGATGCCGGCGACCTCACGCCACTTTGGCCCACTGACGTGCTCGCGGAGGCGATTGCCGTGGCGCACGCCGAGGGTGCTCGCGTCACGGCGCACACCTTCGCCACGGAGAGCATTGATCCGCTGCTCGATGCGGGAATCGACTGCATTGAGCACGGCACGGGCATGACGCGCGAGCAACTGGAGCGAGCCGCAGCCATGGGCGTGCCCGTTGTGCCCACGCTGCTGCAGATAGGGAACTTCGAATCCTTCGCGGCCCAGGCGGACGGGAAATTCCCGCGCTATGCGGCGCGCATGCGCGGCATGTACCAGGCACGTTACGAGCAAGTTCACACGATGTGGGAGTCCGGGGTGCAGCTGCTGGTGGGTACTGACGCGGGTGGCGAGGTTGGTCACGGCGCCTTGCCCGCGGAGTGTGGGGAGCTTGCGCAGGCGGGGATTCCGGCCATGGACATTCTTGGCGCCGCTTCTTGGCGCGCCCGGGCCTACTTGGGTGCCAACGGCATCGCGGAGGGCGCGAGCGCTGACGTGGTTGTCTACCCTCGCGACCCACGCGAAGACATCTCGGTGTTGGCTGAGCCCACCGCGATCATCCTGCGCGGCGAGCGAGTGGCTTGAGACCGTGCTGACCCGCGAGCGCCGAGCCGACGCCCTTGTAGCCGCCTTGTGGTGGGTTGGCGCCGCCGCCATCGCGTTCTTTGTGGCAGGCGGCGGGCTCACCACCACGAGCCCCGTGGACTACATCAATTCCTTGGGTCGCATCGCGGGCCTCGTTGCCGCTGTGCTCGTGATGAACCAAGTGCTGCTCATCTCGCGTGTGCCGTTTGTGGAGCGGACGCTCGGTCACGACCGCGCCGCCGCCACGCACACGTTCATGGGCAAGGTCGCGTTCATCGCGATGCTTGTGCACGCGAGCCTCATCCTCATCATGTCCGCCCACTACGACGGGCGCTCCGTGCTCGCCGAGATTCCCGCGATGTGGGACATCGGCTGGTTCATGGTGGCCGCACAGGCGGCACTTGGCTTCTTCACGCTCGTTGTGGTCACGAGCCTGCTTATTGTGCGCCGCCGCTGGAAGTACGAGAACTGGCACACCGTGCACCTCTTTGTGTACCTCGCGATCATGCTCGTGATCCCGCATCAGTTCATCGAGGGCTCCACGTTCCGCAGCAAGGGCGCGGCCTGGTGGTTCTGGCTCCTTCTCTACGTGTTCACCATCGGTTGTTGGCTCGCATTCCGCGTGGTGCGGCCATTGCTGCATGCCCAACGCTTCCACCTGGTGGTCTCGAGCGTCACCCCTCACGCGGACGGCTCGGTGAGCATCGTGATGACGGGCCGTGACCTCTCGAGCCTTGGCGCGCGCTCGGGGCAGTTCATGCTGTGGCGGTTTCTCGCCGCGGGGTACTGGCGCGAGGCGCATCCGTTCTCCCTCTCGCGCACTCCCGGCGACACCCTGCGGATCACGGTCAAGCCTTCCGGCGATGGCTCCGGCGCGCTCGCGCACCTCCCCGTTGGCACGAGGGTGCTGTTTGAAGGTCCGCTTGGCGTGTTTACCTCGGCGGTGCGCTCGCGTCCCGGGGTGGTCTACATCTCCGCTGGCATAGGCATCACGCCGCTGCGCGCGCTGCTTGAGGAGCCGCAGCGCGGGCCAGTGGACATCGTGCTGCGCGCTCAGAGCGCCGATGCCGCGCCATTGCGGGACGAGGTCCACGAGCTGGC
>CAYMRO010000238.1:0-2962 GCA_964392875.1 uncultured Demequinaceae bacterium | reverse complement strand
ACTCCGCGAACCGTGAGGCGGCGATCTCCACGTCCGGCAGGAGGTCTCCGGGCGTGAATGGCTTGACGACGTAGGCCATGGCGCCGGCGTCACGCGCGCGCTCCACGAGTTCCGTCTGCGAGAACGCCGTGAGCAGTACAACGGGCGCCAACCGGTCCTTAGCGATGGCTTCCGCGGCCGTGATGCCGTCCATCACGGGCATCTTGATGTCCATGACGATGACGTCTGGCTTGTGTTCTGCGGCAAGGGCAACGGCCTCTTCACCATTGGCAGCCTCACCCACCACCTCGTAGCCGCCCTCGCGCAACGTCTCGACGATGTCCATTCGGATGAGTGCTTCGTCTTCAGCAACTACGGCTCTGCGACGCCTGGCTCCGCCAGTGGTTTCTTGGGTGTCTGTCACAACCGCTAGCCTAGTGTGCGCGCCCCGATAGCCCAACCGGCAGAGGCATACGGCTCAAACCCGTACCAGTGTGGGTTCGAATCCCACTCGGGGCACTGATGCGCTGGCTCACAGCAGCCGCGCCAAACGTGAAAAGGAGCGTCGGGCATGCCCGACGCTCCCCTCACCCTGGCAGCAGAACTAGCCGCGAACCTGGCCCACCTTGTGGACAAAGAACGAGTTGGTGGTGCCGGGAATGCCAACTGGAGTTCCGGAGACCACCACCACGTAATCGCCGTTGACAACGCGACCGGAGTCCTTGAGGAACGTGTCCACGAGGTTGACCATGTCGTCGGTTGAGTCCACGTGGTCCACGAGCTCCGCCTGCACGCCCCAGGAAAGCGCGAGCCGCTTCTGGGTGTGAGCATCAGGCGTGAAGGCGATCATGGGCTTTCCCGGGCGCAAACGCGACATGCGCAGCGCGGAATCGCCCGACTGCGTGAAGGTGACGATGTACTTGACGTCCAGCACGTCCGCAACCTCGGCTGCCGCGTGAGTGATGGCACCACCGCGCGTCTTTGGCGTGGTGAGGAACGGTGCAATGCGCGTGAAGCCCTTCTCCTCCGTGTTGCGGATGATGCGGGCCATGGTCTCCACCGTGATGAACGGGAACTCGCCAACGCTCGTCTCACCAGAGAGCATCACAGCGTCAGTGCCATCGAGGATCGCGTTGGCGCAGTCAGACGTCTCAGCGCGCGTTGGCACGGGAGAGTGCGTCATGGACTCAAGCACCTGGGTGGCCACGATGACGGGCTTGGCGTTGGCGCGGCACAACTCGATGGCGCGCTTTTGCACGAGCGGCACATCCTCGAGCGGCAATTCGACGCCCAAGTCCCCGCGCGCCACCATGACGCCGTCAAACGCGTCCACGATCTCTTCAAGGTTGTCCACGGCTTGCGGCTTTTCCACCTTGGCGATGACGGGCACCACGCGGCCTTCTTCGGCCATGATGCGAGCCACATCTTCGTAGTCCTCAGCCGAACGGACAAAGGACAGCGCGATGAAGTCAGCGCCAATCGCGAGCCCCCAACGCAAGTCATCCTCGTCCTTCTCGGACAGCGCGGGCACGGACACGGCAACGCCAGGCAGGTTGATGCCCTTGTTGTTTGACACCGGTCCGGGAACGCGCACAACCGTCACGACATCGGTCTCGGTGACCTCGGTAACCTCGAGGCGCACCTTGCCGTCGTCAATGAGGAGCGCGTCGCCGGGCTTGCAGTCGCCGGGCAGCCCCTTGAACGTGGTGCCACAAATGTCCTTGGTGCCAACAACGTCGCGCGTAGTGATCGTGAATACGTCACCAACCGCGAGGTCGTGAGGGCCATCCGCAAACTTCTCCAGACGAATCTTGGGGCCCTGCAGGTCAACGAGCACGGCTACGTTGCGGCCCGCTTCCTGTGCGGCTTGGCGCACGTTGTTGTAAACGCCAACGTGCTCCTCCTCGGTGCCGTGGCTGCGGTTGATGCGGGCCACATCCATGCCAGCTTCAATGAGCTTGCGCATGTTTTCCAGCGAGGCGGTCGCGGGACCGATAGTGCAGACGATCTTTGCGTTGCGCATGTTCTCCAACTTAGTTGTGGTTGTGCAAGGGTGCTGCTTAAGCGCGAATTGCCAATGTGCGCGCCGTGATGGGTGACGGCAATTCCGTGCTCCCAGTCAAATCTTCGTCGATTGCTGCCGCTGCCGCGCGCCCCTCCGCGATCGCCCACACTACGAGGGACTGACCCCGGCCCGCGTCACCCGCCACGTAGACGCCATCGTGGTCGGTGGCAAAGCGAGCGTCCCTCGCGAAGGACTGCCGCTCGGTCACGCCAACGCCCAGCTGCTGCCCGATGATCTCCGCCTCGGGCCCGGTGAAGCCCATTGCGAGCAGTACCAGGTCTGCGGGGATCTCGCGTTCGCTGCCAGGTGCCGGCCCGCGCATGCCGTTGGGCATGACCTCGGTGGTCGCCAAGCGCAGCGCAGTCACGTGATGGTCCTCGTCGCCAACAAACTCGACCGTCGATGCGAGGTACGCACGTTCGCCGCCCTCTTCGTGTGAGCTCGAAACCTCGAAGAGCAACGGGTGCGTTGGCCATGGCTGGTTCTTGGAGTCGCGCTCCAACGGTGGCTTCACGCCGATTGCCAGGGTCGTCACCGATGCGGCTCCTTGGCGCAGCGCCGTGCCTACGCAGTCGGAACCGGTGTCTCCGCCACCAATGATGACAACGTGCTTACCCTTGGCCGTGACTTGGTTGGGGACTCCCCTGCCTTCTGCCTCGAGGTTGCCCTGAGTCAGGTACGGCATCGCAAAGTGAATTCCTTTGAGGTACCGCCCTGGGATCGGGAGGTCGCGCGGCACTGAAGCCCCGGTTGCCACGAGCACCGCGTCGTATCGCGAACGCAAGTGATCCCACTGGATGTCTCGCCCAATTTCAACGCCAGGGCGGAACACCGTGCCCTCGGCCTCCATCTGCTCGATGCGGCGGTCGATGTGGTGCTTTTCCATCTTGAAGCTGGGAACGCCGTAGCGCAACAGGC
>CAYMRO010000237.1:0-3053 GCA_964392875.1 uncultured Demequinaceae bacterium | reverse complement strand
GCATGCCCGTGACGGCACTCGCCAAGGTCGTAGACAGCGTGTAACAGGCGGAAGCGTATCTCCGCGACCTTGAGGCCAAGCGGCACGATCTCATCCATGAGATAGACGGCGCTGTACTCAAGGTCAATGACCGCGCGGTGCAGGCGGGGCTTGGGTCCACCAGCAGGGCGCCGAGGTGGGCCATCGCCTACAAGTTCCCGCCAGAGGAAGTCCACACGGTGCTGGAAGACATCCGTGTTGACGTTGGCCGCACGGGCCGTGTGACTCCGTACGGCGTCATGACTGCCGTGACGGTTGCCGGCTCCACTGTCACGCACGCAACGCTCCACAATGCGCATGAGGTCAAGCGCAAAGGCGTGCTCATTGGCGACACCGTGGTGCTGCGCAAGGCCGGGGACGTCATCCCCGAGATTGTGGGTCCCGTAGTCGCCGCGCGTACCGGCAAGGAAACCGAATGGGTCATGCCTGCGGTGTGCCCCGCGTGCGGCACCAAATTGGCGCAGCAAAAGGCGGGCGACAAGGACTTGCGCTGCCCCAATAGCGAGTTCTGCCCAGCGCAGATTGTGGATCGCATCGCGTTCATTGGATCGCGTGGCGCGCTCGACGTTGAGGTCTTGGGGGACAAGGCCGCCGCCGCCCTCGTCGAGTCCGGGGTGCTCGCGAATGAGGCGGGGCTGTTTACACTCACGGCCGAAGAGTTGCTGCGCGTGCCGCTGTTCCAGACCAAGGCCGGGGACTTGTCCGCGAACGGGGCAAAGCTCCTCGCCAACCTGGAGATTTCCAAGGCTCAACCGCTCTGGCGCGTCATCGTCTCGCTCAGCATTCGCCACGTGGGGCCAACGGCGTCGCGAGCGCTCGCGGCGGCGTTCGGCTCGCTGCCACAGGTGCGGTCCGCCTCCCTGGATGAGCTTGCCGCCGTTGACGGCGTTGGCCCCGTGATCGCCGAGTCCGTGCGCGCATGGTTTGACGTCCCGTGGCACGCGGCGATCGTTGACGCGTGGGCGGCAGCCGGTGTGCGCATGGAAGACGAGCGAGACGAGTCCACACCCCAGACGCTTGCAGGGCTCAACGTGGTTGCCACGGGCTCGCTCGAGGGATTCACGAGGGATTCCGTGACCGAGGCAATCGTGAGCCGCGGGGGTAAGTCCGCCAGCTCCGTTTCCAAGAACACGGACTACGTGGTGGTGGGCGCCAACGCGGGCTCCAAGGCAGCCAAAGCAGAGCAACTCGGCGTGCGCACTCTCACCGAAGCCCAGTTTGTGGCGTTGCTTGAGGGCGGGCCCAGCGCCCTGGTGTAGGTAGCGCTAAGGTATGGGCCATGGCAGGACGAAACGTTACGCGTGCGGCAAAGCCGCGGGAGGCTACGGCGCGCAAGCATCGGGAGATTTTGCGTGCCGCCACGGAGGTTTTTGGCTCCAAGGGCTACAGCAAGGGCTCTCTCGCCGAGATCGGTGATCTCGTGGGAATGACGCACCCGGGCGTGCTGCACCACTTTGGCTCCAAGGACCAATTGCTTCTTGAGGTTCTGGAGTACCGCGACGAGACCGATGTTGAGCACCTCGAAGGGCACCACATTCCTGGTGGCCTAGATCTCTTCCGGCATCTCGTCACAACCGCAACGCTCAATGAGGCTCGTCCCGGAATTGTCCAGGCGTTCGCCGTGCTCTCCGCGGAGTCGGTGACCGCGGACCACCCCGCCAAGGAATTCTTCCGCGAGCGCTACGCGACTCTGCGCTGCCAGATCCGCGAGGCATTGGGAGAGATCTGCGATCCCAAAGATCCGCCGCTTCCTAAAGAACTGGACTTCGCCACGGCCAGCATCATCGCGGTCATGGATGGGCTGCAAGTGCAATGGCTGCTCGCGCCGGACCAGATCCAACTCGCGCGGTCGTCGGCTTTCGCAATTGACGCCATCCTGGCGGCTGCAATCCAGGGACACCGCCGCACGGTGCTGTAGGCGAGGCCAGCGCTGAAGGTGCTGAAGGCAGTGGCGAAAGGGCCGTGAGTACGGCACCGGGCCACGGCGTCGGGCACCTAACTATGGACGGGCGCGCCCGGGCCCCACGGAATCCCAAGCGCAAACCAGCCAACAAACAGCGCCGTCCAAGCCACCAGAATCCACACGGTGTAGGGAATCATGAGCGCGATGATGGTGCCGATGCCCGCGTCCTTTTTGTAGCGCTGCGCAACGGTGACGATGAACGGCAGATAGACCATGAGCGGCGTCAGCACGTTCATGGGGGAGTCGCCAACGCGGTAGGCCGCGAGCAGAGTCTGCGGCGCCACGTCGAGTTGCGCAAAGATCGGCACAAAGATGGGCGCAAAGATGGCCCATTTGGGCACCACACCAGGCAAGATGATGTCTAGCACCACAATCACGACGATGAACAGCACCAGCAGGATGATGGCCGGAACGTTGGCATTCTCGAGAACCTGAGCCACCTCAACGGCGGCCACCGTGGGCAGGTTGGACCAGGAAAACAGCGCAATGAATTGCGCAATCATCACGAACATCACCAGCAGCCCGCCCAGCGAGCCGAACGTCTTGGCGATGGCGTTCACGGTGGCGTCCCCGCCGCGCAGGGTGCCCGCGCCGCGGCCGTAGGCAATGCCGCAGAACAGAAACGCGAGCGAGATGATGAAAATGAGGCTCGCCATGAATGGCGTGGCGCCAATGAGCTCTCCCGTGGCGTTGTCGCGCAGCGGTGCGTTGGGGGGTAGCGACAGGGCGAGCACCACAATCACTACCGCAACGAGCGCCCACAGCGAGTACTTGAGGCCGCGAGCCTCGGCGGCTTCGTCAACCTCGTCGTCGGGGTTGAGACCCGAGCCGGGCGGCGGCGTGTAATGCCCAAGGCGCGGCTCCACCACCTTGACGGTCACCCACGTGGCCACAATCGCGAGCACTATCGAGGAGACAATCGAGAAGTAGAAGTTGGCTGTGACGTCTAGGGGCGCCGAACCCGTGGGCAGCGTCTCGTTGGTGATCTCGGTCAGCATCGAATCCACGGGTGTGATGAGCAGATTGACGCCAAAGATTGCGCCAACGCCAG
>CAYMRO010000236.1:0-3083 GCA_964392875.1 uncultured Demequinaceae bacterium | reverse complement strand
GGGCGTGTAGGGCGTGTACACGTAGAGCGCATGCGTTGCCTGGTTTCGCACGAACACCTTGCGCGTGCCGCAGCCCGCAGTGGTGTCGTAAAGGATGCTCGAGGTCTTGCCCGCTTGGTAGCGCGTGTAGTGGCTTGAGGAAGTCAGGGTGTAGCCCTTGAGCAGCGACGCACCGTAGTAGACGTTCGCGTAGAAGCCTGCGTACTTGCCGTCACAGGGCGCCGTGTCCGGACAGCCTGCTCCCATGGATGCTTCAAAAGCGTGAGAGCCCGGGGTGCGGCTCGTGACAAGACTCTGCTCCTTCTGGAGGATCACCAGGATGGCCTTGGGGCTGATGCCGCACGCTCTGCCCACGGTGGCGATGATCTTCCCCGCTGATTGAGACTTGGCCGCCGTGATTGCCGCGCATCGCGAGGTCTTGGCCTTCGCCGTCACGTTCTCCTTGTAGTTATCAAGGCACACCGCAATGAGGCAACCCGGATTGCGGTCGTCGATGAAGTCGTCAATCTGGGACGCAGTCATGGACGTGCCGTTGAAGAACGCGCTGTCGCTGATCAAGAATCCGGGATCAAAGTCCGAGGCGTCGGCCGCCGCGGCTGGCGGGGCCATGACAAACTGCAATCCAGCTACGGCCGTTGCAAGGCTGACGAGGGCTACCACGATGCGGGCGGGCAGTCGCTTCTGCTGGCGCACGGCAAATCTCCTTTGGGGGCTGTGTCCCCTAGTTATCGGCAAAATTTGCATGTGGGTCAAGGGCGAGTGAGGGATTCCACACAAACCGGACTAGTCGATGCGCCCCGCGTGCATGCGTAGAACTCGGCCCGCCACGCGCTCCGCCTCGGCGGGGTCATGGGTCACCATGAGCGCTGTGGTGCCTTGTGCCAGGAGCACTTCACGCAAGTCCTCGGCGAGCCGCGATCGCAATTCAGCATCGAGAGAACTGAGCGGTTCATCGAGGCACAGCAAGCGGGGGCGCGGGGCCAGCGAGCGAGCCAGCGCCACGCGTTGGCGCTGCCCACCGCTCAGCTCGGTCACCTTGCGGGTGCCCAGACCCTCGAGGCCAACCAGGCCCAGCAGTTCCGTCACGCGTTCCTCGCGCGCAGCCCGTGGCTGCTCGTGAATGCCGTAGCCGATGTTGCCCGCCACCGTGAGGTGAGGAAGCAGTTGGCCATCCTGGAACACCAACCCAAAGCCGCGGCGATGGATGGGCGTGAGCGTCACGTCTTGGCCGTCAAACGCGACAGAACCGCTCGCGGGTTCCACGGTCCCCACGATTGCTCCCAGAAGTGACGACTTGCCGCAGCCTGACGCGCCAAGGAGGGCCACAATCTCACCGCGTGCCACCGTGAGCGTCACGGCGTCCACCGCCACGGTCTTCCCGTACCGCACGGTGAGGTTGTCAACCTCAAGGCCGCTGTTCACACGTCCGCCTTCACGCGCGTGCGCAAGCGCTCCGTGGCAAGCATGACTGCGGCGGTCACAACAGCAAGGAGCACCGCGGCCGCAAATCCCATGCCCACATTCTGGGCCCCAGGTCTGCTCAGCAGGCGCGCTATAGCCAGCGGCAGCGTCGGCCGGTCAGGACGCGCGACAAAGGCGGTGGCGCCAAACTCGCCCATCGCGATGGCAAACGCGAAGCCTGCCGCGAGCGCTACAGGCCCACGCAGCAGGCGCCAGTCGATGGTGCGCCAAATGCGCGCCGGACTGGCACCGAGGCTCGCTGCCGCCGCGCGCAGGCGCGGGTCGATGGCTCGCGTCGCGGGCACCAGTATCCGGACAGCAAGCGGCAGCGCCACGAGCGCTTGCGCCAGTGGCACCAAAAGCCACGAGCTGCGCAAGTCAACGCCGGCGACATTCCTGTTGAGGGTCAGGAGCATGCCCAACCCAATCACCACCGCGCTCACGCCCAGCGGCCCCATCGCCACGGCGTCGATCCCGCGTGTCCACCGTGGGCCGCGCACCGTGGCGGCAGAAACGGCAACTGTCAGCAGTGCCGCGATGGTGGCGGCGAGCGCGGCGGTGGTCACGGAGTTGAGTGCCGCCTGGGCCACAGACACCGGTAGCGCCACCGCTGCGGGTGGAGCCACGAGCGCCGCATAATTCGCGAGCGAGTGGCCGCCGCCCGCCACCCGCAATGATCGCTCCAGGAGCGCGATGCCCGGCAGCATGATGAGCACGCTCAGCGCAACGAGCACGGCGGCAACGGGCAAGCGGTCACCGCGCCGCGCGGCACGCGAACCGTCCAATTCGCGCCCGGCCGCCACGCGGTCCCGGCCGCGCCGAGCCCATGATGCCAAAGCCAGCGCGGCCGCCACGAACACCAATTGCAGCACTGCCAACACGGCGGCCGCATGCAGATCCAAGAACTGATTGACCTGCAGGTAGATCTCGGTCTCCACGGTGCGCACGCGCGTGCCGCCCAGCACCAGCACAATGCCAAACGACGTGGAACAGAACAGCAAGACAACGGCCGACGCCGCCCCCAGTGAGGGCGCCAAAGCTGGCAGGGTGACGGTGCGGAAGGCGCGCCAGCGGCCGGCGCCCAGAGTGCGCGCGGCAAGACCCGCGCCCGGATCCTGGGATACCCATGCCGTGCCCACAACACGCGTCACCACGGAGACGTTGAAGAAAACGAGCGCGCACACGATTGCGGCGACCGACTGGTCGAGCCCCGCAAAGCCCAGGAGCCCGTGACGCGCAAAGAGCGCGCCGAAGGCCGCTGCAACCACCACGGTTGGCAGCACGAACGGCACGGCAACAATCGCGCGCGCGGCAATTTGGCCGCGCCAGCGCAGCCGGTACAGCGCCCACGCTGCCGGAACGCCCAGCGCCACGGATCCCACGGTGCCCAAACACGCGAGCACCACGGTGTTGCGAATGGACGCGGGCACGCCTGGGCTCGTCAACACTTCCCACGCCGCACCCGTACCCGTCCCGGCGAGTCCGCGCGAGAGCACGGTCCACAACGGCCATGCAAAGCAGACCGCGAGGAACACCGCGGGCACGGCAACTACTACCGCCCAGGCGAGGTGGCGGCGAACGTGATCCGGGCGCAACCTCGCCGGGCGGTGCGTGGTCAGGGT
>CAYMRO010000235.1:0-3093 GCA_964392875.1 uncultured Demequinaceae bacterium | reverse complement strand
GTGGGGTGAGCGCCGCCTCGGGCTCGCCAGCATCACCAACCCCAGCATCACCAATCCCAGCATCACCAACCACAGCATCACCAACCACAGCATCACCAACCACAGCCTCACCAACCACAGCATCACCAACCACAGCGTCATCAACCACAGCATCGGCGGGCGAGGCAAAGTCAGGCGAGCCAGCGTCGGGCAAATCAGTGCTCACGAGTTGCACCCTTCAGAATTGGGAACCAAGAGCGCGGGCTCCTTAAGGAGATTGTTGAGGGTGGAGATGGGAACAATGAAACTCTGTTCGGACTGGTTCATGGCGTAGACCACGCCCACTACCTGTCCAGATGCGTTGAATACCGCGGAGCCGGAGGACCCCGGCTCAATCTGCGCCGTTGACGCGAGCACGGGACCAACGGCGCCGCCCAGCGGGTCTGTGGTCTCGCCGAGCACCACTCCGGAGGTGGTGGTGAGCCGCCCGCCGTTGGGGTAGCCAACTACGGTGATGACGTCGCCCTCAATGGGATCCTCGTCCGCCCGCTCCGCGTACGACGTGCCGAGGGGTTCCTTGGTGGTCACGATCGCGATGTCGGCCACGGTGGTGGTGGAGGCGGCAGTAGCCTGGACCACGCGGCCGTCGTAGGTGGAAACCTCGATGTGCTTGGCGTTTTCCACCACGTGCCGGTTGGTGACGAGCGTGTGCTCGTTCAGGGCAAAGCCGGAGCCGGTTGCGAGGAAACCGCAGCCAATGTTGCGCACGCGCACCGTCATGCGCTGGGCGGCATTGAAGCCGTCGGGAGAGAGCCCACCCGCGAGCTCGCCGGGCGAGGCGGACGCAGTGGGCACAAAGTTCGTGGGCGCGGGGCTGGGCGCGGAGGGGAGGATGCCGCAGCCGGCAAGCACCGTGGCCGCGATCACGGAGATGACCCCAGCGACGGCGGGCCAAGAGCCGGTGGGAGTGGCGGTGCGCATGCGGCTCACTCGGTGATCGACTTTTGGAACTTGGCGGTCGCATTGGTCGCTGCGGTGCACAGCTTCTCAACGCTCGTGCGGTACTCGGCTATCTGAGCGGGCGTATAGACGATGGAATCCGGGCTGGGGCTGGGAACGGGCGGCGCGGTGCTCGCATCGATGTACAACTGGAGCTGCTTCTCACCCTCGATGCAGCGCCCCAATTGCGTGATGACGGCCTGCGCACCCTCAACCTGACTGTCGAGGAGGTCCACTTGCTGCTGCGCGTACGCCGTTTGGTCGCTCCACTGCGCCTTCTCGTTGGACAGCGCCAGCACCTTGTCCTTGGCGGTGGCTAGCTGGTCCGTGAGCAGCTCGGTGGCGGCGTCCAGCTGATCGATGCGCTTCTGGTGCTCGGCGATGCGGTCGCCAAGGTCGTACCCCGTGGAGGTGAGGCTCGTGACTTGCGCCTGCCACTTGCCGTTGACATTCCACAAGTAGCCCACGATGACAAGCGCGGCCACAAGCATGATGCCAAGCACACCGGACAGCAGCATCCACATGCGGGCATGCTGATTGAGGGGCAGCACCACCGGAATGGTGATGGTTTGCGGTGGCAACTCAGGAGCAGGAGAAGCCGACGCTGCGGGAAGTGTCTCCCCAGCGTCGGGCCTGTCCTTGGTTGCCATTTTTCTAGCTCACTGCTCCCGTGTACTTTTCCCCTGGCCCTTCGCCGGGGGCGTCCGGTATTACTGAGTTTTCCCGGAACGCCAGTTGCACGCTGCGCAGGCCGTCGCGCAAGGCGCGTGCATGCGTGTCACCAAGGTCCGGGGCGGCGGCCGTCACCAGGCCCGCGAGGGCGTTGATGATGGTGCGTGCCTCGTCGAGGTCGGCAAGGTCTTCGCCTTCCTCCGCGAGCCCACACCGCAAGGCGGCGGCGCTCAGTAGATGAACGCTTACGGTCGTGATAAGTTCCACCGCGGAAACGTCCGCGAGGTCGCGCGCGGCGGTGTCGAAGCCCGCGCCTTCAGTTTCTCCAGCCATGGTGGTATTCTTGCCTATTGACCGGTCGCGGTTTTCGCGGCGCGCAAGTGGAGTTCACCTCCCACCCTAGGGCCACATGTTGGGCCAGGGTTTCGGTTTTGGCGTTACCGTGTGCCTTTGGTGCGGGTTTCGCTGACATCGTCGGTGACCTCTGCTCGTGCACGAGCAGGGGTTTTTTCTTTGCCCGGCGGTTGGTCACAAAACCGAAGGAGCAACCATCAACGAGCCTCGCATCAATGAGCGCATCCGCGTCCCTGAGGTCCGACTTGTCGGCCCAGCAGGGGAGCAGGTTGGCATTGTCCGCATTGAAGACGCTATGCGGCTCGCGCAGGAATCGGACCTTGACCTCGTAGAGGTCGCGCCCGAGGCGCGTCCGCCGGTAGCCAAGCTCATGGACTACGGCAAGTTCAAATACGAAGCCGCAGTCAAGGCGCGCGAGGCGCGTCGCAACCAGGCCAACACCGAGATCAAGGAGATGCGTTTCCGTCTCAAGATCGACGAGCATGACTACGAGACCAAGAAGGGCCACGTCATCCGCTTCCTCAAGGGCGGCGACAAGGTCAAGGTCACCATCATGTTCCGAGGCCGCGAGCAGTCGCGTCCGGAGATGGGTCGCCGCCTGCTGATGAAGCTTGCCGATGAGGTTGCAGAATTCGCCATCGTGGAGAACGCGCCTAACCAGGAGGGACGCAACATGTCGCTCGTGCTGGGCCCGCTCAAGAAGAAGGCGGAGGCCAAGGAGGAGCAGCGCAAGGCCCGCGAGGCCCAAAAGGCCGCCGCAGAGGCTGGGCGTGAGGCTCGCAGCAAGGGGCCCAAGGCGGCCGACGCTGTGGTTGAGTCCGGTGCAGCGGTTGAGTCAGACGTACCCGTTGAGTCAGACGCAGTTGTTGAGGCTGACGCCGTAGTTGAGGCTGACGCAGTTGTTGACGCTGGTGCAGCGGTTGAGGTTCAGGAGGTTGGAGAGGACGCAGTTGCAGAGGCGACTGAGTCAGCGAAGCCTGCGGCCAAGCCAGCAGCCAAGCCAGCAGCCAAGCCGGCAGCGAAGCCAGCAGCCAAGGCCGCGGCGAAGACAGCGGAGGACGCCGAGGAAGCAGCAGCCAAGCCAGCAGC
>CAYMRO010000234.1:0-3133 GCA_964392875.1 uncultured Demequinaceae bacterium | reverse complement strand
GGCCAGGTGCTGTTGGTGCCTCAGTTCGTCATCATGAAGGACCTTGGGCTCATCGACAACTACCTTGGCGTGCTGCTGCCGTCCATCGCCACAGCCTTTGGCGTGTTCCTCCTCAAGCAGGGGATGGACGCGGTACCCAGAGATCTCGATGAGGCCGCCAAGCTCGACGGCGCGAGCCACTTCCAAACCTTCCTCAGGATCGTGCTGCCCAACATGGGTCCGTCTATCGCGACGCTCTCCATATTCGCGTTCATGGGCAGCTGGAACAACTTCCTGTGGCCGCTGGTGATCCTGCGGTCCGAGGAGAAACAGACACTGCCGCTCGCGCTCGCGGGATTGCAGGGTCAATACACCACCAATTGGGACGTGATGATGGCCGGCTCGGTCATCTCGATCCTCCCAATGCTGGCCATCTACATATTTGCCCAGAAGTACGTGGTCAGGGGCATAGCGAGCACCGGAATCAAGTAACAGCCCCTCCCACGTCAACCCAACAAAGAATCAAGGAGAAGAGTCCAATGAAGCACTCCCGACTACTGCAGATCGGCGTGATCACCGCGATCGCCGGTCTTGTTGCCGGCTGCTCGTCCACAACCGATGACGCGAGTTCTGGTCCAGACGACAGCGCTGCGGCCGCACCCGTTACCGTCACGTACAGCAACTTCATCTCGAATGGCGGAAACGAAGACAACCTCGACAAGATCGTGGCTGCCTTCGAAAAGGAGAACCCCAACATCACCGTTGAGGTGACGACGCTGCCCTACAGCGACTACTTCACGGCGCTCCAGACGGACTTGGTTGCCGGAACGCAGGCGGATGTGTTCGACATCGAATTCGCCAACTATCGCTCGTATGTAGAAAGCGGAGTTGCCGCGCCCATTCAGGGCGTGGACACCTCCAAGTACCGCAAGGCGCTTGCGGACTCCTACGCCACGGACGGCGTGCAGTACGCACTGCCCACGTCGTTCTCGACCGTAGTTCTCTACTTCAACAAGGACCTGTTCGATGCAGCCGGGGTTGATTACCCCACCGCTGACTGGACCTGGGAAGACGAAAACGCCGCCGCGGCGAAGATCACTGACAAGGGCAACGACATCTGGGGCGACTACCAGCCTTTCACCTACAACGAGTACTACAAGACGGTGGCCCAGGCCGGCGGTTCGTTCCTCAGCGCTGATGGCAGCCAGGCGACGTTCAACAGCCCAGAGGGCATCCAGGCCGCAAAGTTCCTCGTAGACAAGGTGGGCAACACGATGCCCGCCGCAGGCGACGCCAGCACCGACTCTGACGCCGACCTGTTCTCTACCGGCCACCTTGCGATGTGGCACACGGGAATCTGGATGTTCAACTCGATGCAGGAAGTCCCGTTCAACTGGGACATTGTGGTTGAGCCCGGACTCACCCAGCAGGCAAGTCACCTGTTCTCGAACGCCGTGATGGTCTCGGCGAATTCCAAGGAGATCGAAGCTGCCACCAAGTGGGCTGACTTCCTCACCAGCTCTCCGGCCATGGTCGAGGCGCGTCTGGCAAGCTCGTGGGAGCTGCCTCCCGTCGCCGACGATGCAGCCCTTAGCGCCTACCTCACGCAGGGTCTGCCGGAAAACCGTCAGGCGGTCTTCGAGTCGCTCGACGGCGTGGCGATCGCTCCGTCCATCGGTGCCAACCAGGCTCAGATGGCGGACATCGTCACCAAGTACCTCGGAGAGGCTGCGGCGGGCCGAATGACGGTCGAGGAGGCCGTTAAGAAGTCCTCCGACGAGGTTCAACCACTACTCCCTTCCAAGTAGTCATGACGTCCGGGGGCGGGTTCGCCCGCCCCCGGACGCATCCCCAACGTGAAAGGCCCGTCATGACTTCAGTACCCGTGCCCGCTGCCGTAGAGCTAGGTGACCTCGCAGCGTCCTCGGTGCGGCTCATTGCATCGCTACAGCACGAGTCGGGCGCCTATCCGGCGAGCCCCACCTTTTCTGCTTATGCCGGCTATTGCTGGCTCCGCGATGGCTCGTTCATCGCTGACGCGATGTCGGCTGCAGGCGAAACGGCATCCGCGTCTCGGTTCTTTGCATGGTGCGCTGCCGTGATCGACTCCCAGGCTGGGGTGATCGGGCGCGTTGTCTCTACGCGCGCGAACGGCGGCGAACCAGACTTCGCCGCGATGCCTCCCACGCGGTTCACGCTCGAGGGCGAGGTAGGAGCCGACGCCTGGTGGGACTTCCAAACCGACGGCTACGGGACGTGGTTGTGGGCTCTCAGCGAGCACGTCCGCCGCGGCGGTGAAATGGATCCCGCGTGGCTTGATTCCGTGCGGCTCACCGCTGCATTCCTCGTTGAGACGTGGGACTTGCCTTGCTTTGACTGGTGGGAAGAGCACGACGAGCGCAGGCACGTGTCCACTCTTGGATGTGTGATCATCGGCCTTGAGAGGGCGGTTGCGGAGGGTTGGCTGCCCGCGGACGAGGCGGCGCAGGCCGCCAACGCGGCTGAGGCGGCGCGCCGTCTCATTCAGGCGAAGGGTCTCCACGCCGGACGGCTCACCAAGTGGCTCGGCGGCACCGCGGTTGACGGCAGCTTGGCGGCGGTGGTCGCCATGGGTTTGCTTGACACGGATCCCGATTGTGCCGAACGCACCGTCGCGGGGATCCGCGAATACTTGCTCGTTTCCGGCGGCGTGCATCGCTTCACCGGCGACGTGTTCTACGGCGGCGGATTGTGGCCCTTGCTCACATGCTTCCTTGGGCTCGCGGAAGCGCGGCTGGGGGACGTGAGCGCCATTGACGAGCGCCTCGCCTTCGCTGAATCGGTTGTCACCCCCAGCGGCGACTTGCCGGAGCAAGTAGATCTCCACGTCCTCGCGCCGGATCACCGCGCCGAGTGGCTTGAACGATGGGGCCCCGTCGCCACCCCCTTGCTGTGGAGCCACGCCATGTACATCAGACTGTCAGTTGAAAGGACCACCCTTGATCGAGCATGAACCAGCAGGCGGCGGCCACGCGTACCGCGAAGAGATCGAGCGGCGCGTGCCCTTCCATCCCGTCGCGGGTGAGAACTTTAGGGTGGGCGCAAAGGCGTCTGACGACATAGACCGCGTGGACGTCGAGGTCGCCATTCGCGCGGCCGGTGGCGCCGAGCGCAG
>CAYMRO010000233.1:0-3136 GCA_964392875.1 uncultured Demequinaceae bacterium | reverse complement strand
TGGCGTTCGCACGATGAGCACCTCAGCCATTTTGTACGACGTCCCAGGGCCGCGCGCCAAGCGCAGGGACCTCATTCTCAACGTCGTGTTCACGCTCTTCTTCCTGGCGATTCTCGCGTTCGCCGTGTATGCCGCGTACAAGAAGGGCGTTTTTGACGGCCGGTGGTCCGTGCTGTGGGATCCGCCCAAGAATCAAACCGGCGCCGACGTGTGGCATTCGCTGCTGGTGCGCGGGCTGGGCGCCACGCTCCTGGCAGCCGCGGTGGCTGCGCCCATGGCGCTCGTGTTCGGCGGCCTGCTTGCGATAGTGCGCCGTGGCGCGCGCCGCCGAGTTGTCTCCGGAACCTCCGTAGTGGTGACGGAATTCTTCAGAGGCTTGCCCGTGCTGCTGCTGATGTTCCTGGCAAAGCTCGTGTTTGGGTGGTCGCCGTTTGCATCGGTGGTGTTCGGTCTGGTGGTCTACAACCTCGCCGTGGTCGCCGAGATCCTGCGCGCGGGAATCGCCGCACTGCCCAGCGGGCAACGCGAAGCCGGCTACAGCATCGGCCTGTCAAAGATGCGCACCACGCTCTCCATCGAAATGCCGCAAGCGGTACGCATCATGCTGCCAGCGCTCATCAGCCAATTGGTGGTGCTGCTCAAGGACACGTCACTGGGATTCATCGTGAGCTACGAAGAACTGCTGCGCGTCATCAAGAGCAACCGCGACTACTTTGGCGACAAGTACCTCCTGCCGCTGTTCTTTGTTGGCGCGGGTGTCTACATAATCATCAACATCTTGATCTCGCGGCTGGCGATCCTGGTGGAGCGCAGAATGCGCCGCTCCAAGCACGTTGCGCGGACTCCTTCTGGCGAGGCGCCATTGGCGGAGGGCGCGGCTGAGGCCCAGCGCTACACGGCGAATACGGGGTACGGCACCGGACAGCCCCCCGGGCCGTGAGCGCGCTAGGTACGAGTTAGCGCCGCCGCGTGCGGCCCTGCTAGAATCTTCTCTTGCCGTCTAACGGCCGCGGTTTGTAGTGCCCCGGTGAACAGGCCCGGGTGCTCCGCGCAACAACCTTTTAGAAGGAGACACAGTGCCGCTCGAAGCAGCCGTCAAGCAGTCCATCATGGCCGAGTACGCCACCCACGAGGGCGACACCGGTTCTCCCGAGGTGCAGGTGGCGATGCTCACGCGTCGCATCCTCGACCTCACCGAGCACCTCAAGGAGCACAAGCACGACCACCACACGCGTCGTGGCCTGCTGCTTCTCGTTGGTCGCCGTCTCAATCACCAAAACTACCTGCAGCGCGTGGACATCGAACGCTACCGCGCACTCATCGAGCGCCTGGGCCTGCGCCGCTAACGCGGCAACTGCCCACTCAACGCGCGAGCTCGGCAACCTACGGGGCCGGCAGCGTCGGCTCTTGTTCGCGCTTAGCGCGGCCTGCGAAGTGGGCCTCAACAAAGTAGAAGGCAGCCGCGAGCACACACGCGGTGCCCACTACGAGGCTCGCAACCACGGCACCCACAACGCTGTCGTTGCGCACAGCGTTGATCGCCACGATGTACACAACTGTTGCCGCTACCAACATGAGCACGCCGCTTACTTTTGAGGGCGTCGGGCGGCCAGAGCGGCCCCATTGGGAGCCGAGCCAGCGGTATCCCTCGTATTGAGGCGCGGGCGGGGGAGGGGTGGCTTCCTTGGGCATGGCGACAAGGGTACGCGGAACCAGCCGTACGGAGACCATGCTGATAGACTGGTTCGCGGTCGCAGTCCTGAATGCAGGACCGGCCACCCACAACACACCAGCAGGCTGGCTGAACGCTGGTCATCGGTGGAGACGTGCGGAACTGCAGCATTGGATAGAACTGCTGCTACTTCTGAACGTGTCTACTGACGATCAGTGAGGCAAGCGCCCCTGTTCTGCCTGCCTGCTCCTTCATGAAAAGGAGTGACCATCCACATGGAAGGTCCCGAAATCCAGTTCGCCGAGGCCGTCATTGACAACGGTTCGTTCGGCAAGCGCACTGTTCGCTTCGAGACGGGCCGCTTGGCCCAGCAGGCCGCAGGCACGGTTGCCGCGTACCTCGACGGCGAGACGATGCTGCTGTCCGCCACCACGGCGGGCAAGTCCCCTCGCGAGGGCTTTGACTTCTTCCCGTTGACGGTTGACGTTGAAGAGCGCTCGTACGCAGCAGGCAAGATCCCCGGCTCGTTCTTCCGTCGCGAGGGACGCCCCTCCACCGACGCAATTCTCACGTGCCGCCTCATCGACCGCCCGTTGCGCCCCACGTTCGTCTCGGGACTGCGCAACGAGGTGCAGGTGGTTATCACCGTGCTCGCCATCAACCCCGATGACGCGTACGACACGCTTGCGATCAACGCCGCCTCGGCGTCCACGCAGCTGTCCGGACTACCGTTCACGGGCCCCATCGCCGGCGTGCGCATTGCGCTCGTCGACGGCCAGTGGGTGGCGTTCCCGCGGTACTCCGACAAGGAGCGCGCGGTGTTCGACATGGTTGTTGCCGGCCGCATTGCCGGTGACGACGTTGCGATCATGATGGTTGAGGCCGAGGCCACGGACGACGCCTTCAACCTCATCTCCGAGGGCGCCACGGCCCCCACGGAGGCCGTTGTTGCCGAGGGGCTCGAGGCGGCAAAGCCGTTCCTGCGCGCCCTGTGCGAGGCGCAGATCGAGCTCGCAGGCAAGGCCGCCAAGGAGACGCGCGAGTTCCCGCGCTTCCTCGACTACCAAGACGACGTCTACGCGGCCACCGCCACTGCCGTTGAGGCAGACCTCGCTGCGGCGCTCACCATTGCCGACAAGCAGGAGCGCGAGAACCGTCTCGACGAGATCAAGGTTGCCGCGCACACCGCTCTTGACGAGCAGTTCGAGGGCCGTCTTGGCGAGATCAGCGCGGCAGTGCGCTCACTCACCAAGAAGCAGGTGCGCCAGCGCATCCTCAAGGAGGGCGTCCGCATCGACGGCCGCGGACTCAAGGACATCCGTCCGCTGTCCGCAGAGGTGTCGGTCATCCCGCGCGTCCACGGTTCTGCTCTGTTCGAGCGTGGCGAGACCCAGATCCTGGGCGTCACCACGCTGAACATGCTCAAGATGGAGCAGCAGATCGACTCGCTGTCGCCGGTGACGC
>CAYMRO010000232.1:0-3136 GCA_964392875.1 uncultured Demequinaceae bacterium | reverse complement strand
TGCCAAAGCCCACGTCGCCACAGATGAGCCGGTCCATGGGGATGGGCTTCTCCATGTCCTCTTTGACCTCGTCGATGGTGCTGAGCTGGTCTGGCGTCTCCACGAACGCGAACGCCTCCTCCAGCTCGCGCTGCCAAGGAGTGTCGGGGCCAAACTCGCGTCCCCGCGTGGCCATGCGCGCGGAGTAGAGCCGAATGAGTTCGCCTGCAATCTCGCGCACCGCCTTGCGTGCGCGGCCCTTTGTCTTGGCCCAATCGGCTCCGCCCATGCGACTCACGGAGGGCGTCTCGCCGCCCACGTATTTGGTGACCAAGTCCAACTGATCCGTTGGGACCGAGAGCCGGTCCCCCGGTCCGCCGCGCTTGCTTGGTGCGTACTCGATCACGAGATACTCGCGCTCAATGCCCCGCACCGTGCGCTGCGTCAGCTCCACAAATCTGCCGATGCCGTGGGTCTCGTGCACCACAAAGTCGCCCGTTCGCAACTGCAGCGGGTCCACCACATTGCGCCGCTTGGTTGGCACCGTCACCTTGGGGCCTGCGGCATTGGCCGTGCGTCCCGTGAGGTCGGATTCGTTGACCACGAGCAGCTTTTCGCCCGCCAGGGCGAATCCCTTGCCCGTCACGTGGGGCACTATCTGAGCTACCGCGCCGGAGCCAGCCATGGCGTCGGCCCCCTGCAATGGCCCGACGCTGGGCACCACCCTCGCCGGCAGGCTCACCTGCGCGCATTGCTCGGCTAGGCGGGCGGCGGAACCGGGGCCTGCGGCGGTGATGACCACGCGCCAGCCGGCCTCCAGGCGTTCGCGAATGTCCGTGAGCGCGGCTTCGATACGGCCGCGATGATCGTCGAGGACGGCAAAGCCCAGCTCCTCGCCCCCGCCAAACGGGCCCACCGTTGACCACGTGATGCCGCGCTCCGCGGCCTTCTGGGCGATGTCAGCGAGCGCGGCGAAGGAGCCGTCAGAAACCTCGAGCGGGGTGTTCGCCCCCGCGGTGGCACTCACCCAAGCGGCACTCAGGAACTCCGCCGCGGTGCGAGTGAGGTCCTCCGCGCGGCGCGCGAGCCGCTCCGGCTCCACGGCAACAAAGCGGGTGTTAACAGGGAGGATGGCGGGCAGCAGGTCCAGGTGATCCACGAGCGCGGGGATGAGGGACTCCATGCCTTCAACGGCGTGGCCGTCGGCGATGCGAGTGAGGATGTCTGCGGCGGCGGGAGTTTCGCTGGCGAGCGCGGCTGCGCGGCCGCGTACCTCCGCGGTCAGCAGCAACTCGCGGCACGGCGGCGCCCACAGCACGGGAACCGCCTGCAGCGAACGCTGGTCCGCGATGGAGAACGAGCGCAGCGACTCCACCTCGTCGCCAAAGAACTCGATGCGAATGGGGTGCGGATCGGTGGGCGCAAAGACGTCCACGATGCCGCCGCGCACGGCAAACTCGCCGCGCCGCTCCACCATGTCAACGCGCGTGTAGGCGGCACCAGCGAGCGCCTCGGCAAGCGCCGTGAGGTCAACGCGTTCGCCCACTGCGAGGCGCACAGGGATCAGATCTGCAAGCCCGGGCACGATGGGCTGGAGCACGGCGCGCAAGGGCGCCACCACCACGGCGAGCGGGGCGAGTCCGGATTCAGCGGCGGCGTCTTTGGGGTGCACCAGACGGCGCAGCGTAGCGACGCGTTGCGCAACGGTGTCCGCGCGCGGACTGAGACGCTCGTGCGGCAGCGTCTCCCAGCTGGGGAAGCGCGCCACCGTGCCGGGATCGATGTACGCGCCGAGCGCGGCCTCGAGCGCTTCCGCGTCATTGGAGGTGGCCACCACCGCAACGATGGGGCCATCCGCGCTGCCAGCGAGCGCCGCGATGAGTGGCGGCGCGGCAACTACAGGTGCCACGACGTGCTGCGTTCGGGGCGTGGGAATGGCCTCTAGCAGCGCGGCGAGCGGGCGCGATTCGTCAGTCAAAGGGCCTCCAGGGCATGCCAAAAATCCGGAAAAACCGGCGTGACCATCGTAGTCGCGGCGCGCGCGACTAGTCGCTACGGTGGTCAGATGGTGGATCGAGCCGCACTGCCCGCACTTGAGTCAGGCTCGACGCTCGACCTCATAAGCGATGCGGTGCTCGATGGCATGGAGTTCGTGGGAATGAACCTCAGCGGCATCCGCGCCTCCCACGCTCGGCTCCTCGAGGTCGCCATCACCGACTGCTCCGCAGACGACCTCGAGACGCCGCGGCTCGATTGCGTCGACACCTATATGGCCTCGCTCCAGGTGCAAACTTGGCGGTGCACGGGCGGCTCGTGGCGAGATGCGACGTTTGAGCGGTTGCGCGTGGGTGCATGGCTCGCGGATGGCGCCGAGCTGCTCGACGTGACCATTAGCGACTGCAAAGTGGATCTGCTGTCTCTACGCGGTGCTGTTGCACAACGCGTAACGTTGCGCGATTGCCGCATCGAGTCGCTGGATCTCACAGCTGCCCGCGTCACCGACGTCACCATCGAAGGTGGTGTGCTTGGAGAGCTACTGACGGCGGATGGGAACATCACCAAGCTCGACGTCTCCCGTACCGAACTCCACATGGTGGGCCACGCGGGCTCGCTCCGGGGTCTCGTGATGTCCCAGGACCAAGTCAAGGACTTGGCGTTCGCCTTCGCCACGCACCTCGGTGTGGAGATCGCCGAAGGGTGATCGGTTAGGCCGGGCTGTGCCAGCGCTGCTGTGCCGCCTCGAGGCCCCACTGAAGCACAGACTCCACCGCATCTGCCGCGTCCACGATGAGCATGTCCAAGTCCTTGCGCTCGGCCGCGGAGAACGGTTTGAGCACAAACGTCGCGGCATCCATGCGGCCCGGTGGGCGGCCAATGCCAACGCGAATTCGCACGTAATCGGGAATTCCAAGCGCTTTGCTGATGTCCTTCAGCCCGTTGTGTCCGGCGGAGCCTCCACCGCGCTTGAGGCGCACCGTCCCAAAGGGAATGTCGAGTTCGTCGTGCACCACAATCAGGTCTTCCGGCGCCACGGACTGGTACTTCGCGAGCGACGCCACCGGACCACCCGAGAGGTTTATATATGACATCGGCACGGCGAGCATCACGGCCGGCCCCGCGAGCTGGCCCGTGGCCGCCCGCGTTTGGGTCTTGCGCT
>CAYMRO010000231.1:0-3142 GCA_964392875.1 uncultured Demequinaceae bacterium | reverse complement strand
GTGGGCAGGTTCTTGGCCACCTCCCGCCCAGAGCGTCGGCTGGCCGAGGCCATGGACGGCGTTGACGTGGCGGTGGACATCACGGCCCATGGGAACGTAGTTGTGCATGTTGGGCGCGCGCCCAGTGCGGGCATTGCGGTGGCCACCGTGAGCTCTACGCAGGTGGGGGAGACGCTCGAATTGAGCCTTGCTGCCACCGCTCGCGACGGGTTGGCGGCGGCCCTGCTGCGCTTCCGTGGGCGGCAAACGGAGACGAGCTTCGAAATACCCGTGACCCCAAACCTCGATAATGAGCGCACTCCCCGCGAATTTGGGCGCCTCGTCTATCAGATCAACGCATCGATCGACCTCGTGGCGCTCTTTGCGGCAGTGCCGCCAAGTGAGGAAGTGGTGGACGTGTACCTCGTGACCCGCGGCGCCGGTGGTGACGAGCGCGCGGTGCGCATCTTGGCGCACCCAGACGTGATGAATCGGCGCGCACGCTCTCTCGTTGCCGCTGCGGACGGGATGTCCCATCTTCTGGTGCCGTACGCCACGGTGCTCGGTTCCCAACTTTGCTTCAGGCGCGAGCAATTGGCTCGCGACGACTACCTGTTCTTGATGAAGTGGGCGCGCCTCTGGCCACTCATGGCGCCCATTCGATGGTTGCGTCCCGTGTGGCTTGTGGGGGAAGTTCCTTACAAAGCCCAAGACAACGGGCTACACCTCTTTCGCTACATCCGCACCCAGCATCCTCGCCGCCGCGCGTACTACGTCATCGATCGCGACTCCCCGGATTTAAAGAGGGTCGCAGAGCTTGGCAACGTGGTCTATTACGGATCTCGCGAGCACATTCGGCTCGCGCTCCGGGCGTCGCGGTTTGTGGGGTCGCATCATGCGGAGTACCTCTACCCGTCACGAGACCCACAGGTGGCGAAGGCCATGCGGGGAGTTCGCATTTTCATGCGGCACGGCATCGGGGCCATGAAGAACATGAAGCACGTCTACGGGCGGCACATGAGCACGCCGCGACCAACAGAGCGCTTCCTTGTCTCCTCCGAACGCGAACGCGACGTAGTGGTGGAAAGCTACGGCTACCGGAGGTCCCAAGTGGTGGTCACGGGTCTCGCGAGATTCGACGCCCTGCTCAACCACCCGCCAGCGCCGCAACGGACGATCCTGGTGATGCCCACGTGGCGAGGCGACCTCCTGCGGGAGGAAGCGTTCCTCGCGAGCGACTACTTTGCGCAATGGCGAGGGTTTCTGCTGTCTAAGCGGCTCGCCCCCCTGCTCGCTGAACACAACGCGACCATCACGTTGGTTTTGCACCCGAACATGCGCAAATACGCCCGGTTCTTTGAACATCCAAGCATCCAGCAGGTGCACCCTGGCGAGGCCGATGTGCAGCACTTGCTGCGTACCAGCTCGATGCTCGTGACCGATATGTCGAGTGTTGCTTGGGACTTCTCGTTCCTGCGCCGCCCGGTGGCGTTCTTCTTGTTCGATTTGGAGAAGATGACCCGCAAGCGCGAGGCCCATATAGATTTCGCGACGGAGCTTCCGGGCCCCGTAGTGACCTCGATCGACGCCCTGTGCGACGCGATCGAGGACCAAATGCGGTCCGGATTCGCCGTGTCAGACGCGGACTATGCGAAGGCGCGAGTGTTCCTGGCCCACAATGATTTGCGAAGCCGGGAGCGGGTCTACAGCGCGGTGAAGCACGCGTGGCGGCCCGTCACCGCAGTAGAGAGGTTGCGCGACTGGCGCGCGCATTCGCGCCGCACCCACGCCTAGCTCTGGGCGTTGCTCAGCCGCCAATCTGATTGTGCTCAATGACATCGAAGAGTGCGCGGCAGATGTAGAAATCCTCTGCAGTGGTGATCTTGATGTTGGAGCGCGGCCCCTCTAGGTGGTGCAGCGTGTGACCGTAGCGGCGAAGCAGCGTGGCTGTGTCGATCGAATTGTCCTCGCCCTCGGCCACGGCGTTGTCGTACACCTCAAGAGCCGTCTCGAGCAAGACGCTCTGCGGTGCCTGAGCCAAGTACAGGTGGTCACGAGGCATCACCTCGTCCACTACCTTTCCGGCCGCAGACATGATGGTCTCCGTGCACTTTGTGCTCG
Organism: uncultured Demequinaceae bacterium; assembly: GCA_964392875.1. Lineage (GTDB taxonomy): Bacteria > Actinomycetota > Actinomycetes > Actinomycetales > Demequinaceae > Demequina. The sequence continues at coordinate 1,042 of CAYMRO010000231.1, read as the reverse complement.
TGACGGTTGGTCCCAACTCGCGAACGGAGCGGATGTTCTCTGAGATCACTTCCGCGTTGATGAGCGGACGGACACCATCGTGGAGCAGCACCACACTGTCGCTGGGGCAATCAGCCGCTATGGCACGCAGCGCGCGGTGGCGAGACTCCTGGCCGGTGGCCCCGCCATCGACAACCCACTTGACCTTGGTCAGGTGGTACTGAGTCACAAGTTGCGCAAAGTGTTCGCGCCATTCCGCCAGAATCGACACCGCGATGCCATCGATCTGAGGGTGCCTCTGGAAGTGCAGAATGGAGTGGACGATCAGCGGCGTCCCGTGGATCTCGAGGAACTGCTTTGGGAGGCTCGCCGTGGACATTCGCGACCCGATGCCGCCAGCGAAAATCGCTGCGATGTTCATGCGTTGTCTTCTTCCTGCTCTTGCTCCGGTTCCTCGACCCACTGCTTTGCAGGCTGTGAGCGGTGGGAAGCGTGCCGTGCACCAGGGTTGGGATCTGCAAGGATCAGCCAGTCGATAACTCTATCTGCCGACCCCGTATCCACGCGGTCAAAGTTCTCGCTGCGGAACTTCGCAACCTTTTCTTGTTGAAAGTCGTCGCGAGTGATCGCCTTGAGCACCGCGTCGAACGTAGTGCATACGCGTCCCGGCGCGGTGTCATCGAATTCGCGGTGGAATCCCCTGGTTGCGGCGTAGTTCAGCTTGTCTGGCGCAAAGAAGAGCATGGGGCGATCGAGCAATGAGTACTCGTAGATGATTGACGAATAGTCGGTGATCAGCAGGTCCGTCACCTGCAGCAGTTCGAGGCCCTTGGGGTAGCGAGTGAAGTCAAAGAAGATGTCCGCATACTCAGGGGGGATAGTGATGGGTTCGCGCACAAAATGGTGCATGCGGAACAGCACCACCGTGTTGGGCCCTACCGCGTTCGCCAGGCCGTCAAAATCGATCAAGTCGTAGTCATAGAACGCACTCTTGATGGAGCGGCCGCGAAACGTGGGCGCGAACAAGATGATGCGTTTGCCCAGGAATGCGGGGTACTCGCCA
>CAYMRO010000230.1:0-3156 GCA_964392875.1 uncultured Demequinaceae bacterium | reverse complement strand
AACATCAAACCCGGGAGCAAGCCCCGGCCGGATACCACCGACCAGCTGACCGTGATCGCAACCATGATGGCGCCCGCCGCCCACGCGAGGAGCACTCGCCGCCGGAGAATGAGGAACCAGATGAGCCATGTGTTGGCACCCAAGTGCCACGTTGCGCGCCCAGTCTGCCCAACGTCGGGCAATGCGTAGCAAACCAGCACCGTGCTCACGGCGACGATGCCAATGATGACCCACGTGAGGCGCACGGGATACGGATCGGGGTAGGGACGGCCAACCATGACGACGCCAACACAAATCATCACCATTGCCACGTACGACGCCCAGGGGTGATCGAGGATCGAGGCGGTAGCGAACGTGAACACCGCATTGGAGACAATGACGAGGCCCATGATGAGGTGCGCGCCGTCGGTGTGCAGGCCAAGCAGCCTGCTGACGTCAGTTGGGGTGGCGCGTTCGGTAGGAGGCGTTGTCATGGGCGCGTCCATCGGAGGGTGATGCGGGTGCCCGCGCCCGGTTGAGACCGTACGCGCGCGTCACCACCTGGCAAGGAGCGCATGCGCTCAAGGATGGACACGCGCAGACCAAGCCGGCGCTGGGGAACATCGCGCACGGTGAATCCCTGGCCGTTGTCCTTGACTATTACCTCCATGCCCGTTGGGCTGGCCGTCACGGCCACGGACCTTTCGGCTGCGGGACCGGCGTGCAGGAGGGAATTGCGGATGGCCTCCTCTGTGGCCTCGGAAAGCGCCGCCACTACCTCGGGGGGAATGTCGTCATCCGCGTCGATGCCATACGTGAAGTCAATGTCTGGCCCGGCCTCGCCTACGGTGGCGCGCAGCAAAGCGATCAACTCCTCTGGCGCGTAGGGGCGGTTGGACTGTTCGGAACTCGCGAGCTCCTCGACCGATGCGAGCGCGCCCTTCGCTTGCACGGCGAGGCCTGCGGGAACCGGCTTGCGACTCGCAGAGAGCAGTACGGACATGATGTCGTCGTGAACCATGGCGTTGATGCGACTCTGTTCGCGCTCGCGGGTTAGGGCGCCGGCCTCCAGGGACGCCTGCTCTCGCGCCCGCTGGGCAACCGCGTCAAGCCGCGCAGCGGCCATCACCACAGCCACGGAGACGCCCGCGAAGATGCTGCAGCTCACCGTGGCGCCCAGGCCCTCCAGCACGGCGTTGATCGCCGAGTCGTCCTTGGAGGTGAGGCCAACGAGCACCACGATGGGGCCCTGCATGAGCGCGAACACCCACGTGACCCGGCCGCTCCATGCCACCGCAATGAGCGTGGCCGGGAAGGCGCCAAACCCTTGCAGCCACGGCGTGCCGTGGTTGGCGAGGGTGTCCGACTTGAGCGCGAGCGGGAACAGTAGCTGACAGGCAACGAACCCGATGCCCACTGCCGTGACGAGACCGCGCAACACACTGTGGGGCAAGAGGTAGGCGAACACCGCAAACAGTCCTGGCAACACGAGACCTACGGCCACGCTGAACACCATGAACGGCGTGTCGATTTGCCCTATCTGGCCAAGGAAGCCAGACGGTCCGGGCGCCAAGAGCACGCCAAAGATGATGGCGGCCACGCCAATGGCGAAGTACATGGTGCGCTTCATGCGGTCGAGCGCCGTGCGCTCGCCACTACCTACGTGGCTGGCGGCGTCAGTCAGGCTGGGATCGTCCAACCTGGACTCAACCATCGCCCTCCTCTGCAAGCAGGCCGTCCTCCATGGCCCGCTTGTAGAGGTCCACGCGTGAATAGGCGGGCCGCCCGGCATCGGCGTACTTGCGGCGAATGCGGCTCACATAGTCGGCGACAGTCTCGCGTGCCAGGCCCGTGTGCAGGGCAACCGATCCTGCGGTCTCGCCGCTCGCGTAGAGCCCCAAAATTTCCTGTTCGCGTGCCGACAGCTTGGCATCGCGCAGGTTGGCATCGGCATCGATGGCCGCCGCCCAGTCCGCGCCAAACACCTCGCGGCCCGATGCTGCGGTACGGATCGCCTCCAGCAGCGTTGCGGGATCTGCAGACTTGCGAATCAGGCCAAGCGCTCCCGACCGCGCGGCCGATTGGATCATCCGGCGGTCCTCGGCTCCCGTATACACGAGCACGTGGCTGCCGCGCGCATGGATCGCGTTGACGTTGTCTTGGGGCATGGAGCCATCAGCGAGACGAAGGTCGAGCACCACTAGATCGAGCGGATCGGATATCGCCTCCAGCCCGGCCACGCTCTCCGCCATGCCGGCGAGGACTAGGTCGCTCTCGCCCGCGATGAGGTCCCTGAAGCCAATGGCAATCAGGGCGTGATCCTCTACGAGGGCAATGCGCCACACGTCTGCCACCGCGGCTCCTTTCCACGTGCAGGGTAGCGGACTGTGACCGGTACCAGCGGGTTAGCGCGGTTGCGAAAGCTGCTGCCCCCATAAATGGGGGCTTTACGACCTTGGACAACGGTGCCAGCCTTTGTGGTGACGCGCCGCAGCCGGGGGGAGGTGCGTCGCCAAAAAAGGGCGGAGGTTGAGGATGGACTGGACTGTTGAGGCGCTGAGCATTTTGCTCACTGGCGTGCTCTTCTTTGGCATTGTGCTTGCCGGTCTTTTCTCAGTCGTGGCGCTGAGCATCATGTCGTTCGTGTTCTTTAGCACGGGCGCCGTGGTGTTCATCGGCGCGGCCTTTGCTCTCGCGCGGGTGCAGGCAGTGAACTACCCACCTTTGTTGTGGGCATTGCCGCTTCTCCCGTTGCTCGTCATTGGAGTGTTGGTCAAGGACGCCGTCGCCGCCAGACGTGAGCCCGTCCAACCAGCGCACGCGACCGCCATCGCGCGCCCCGATGCCGAGCACCTCCTCGCCGCCTCTGTCGAGGTCCCGGCCAGGCTCATAACTGAGTCCGGCAGGGGCGGTGAGGAATCCGCGCGGGTGCGCGCATCAAGCGCTCACGTGTCGCCAAACGAGTTAGCTCACATGGCAATCAATTTCCCGGAGTTGCGGCCCATCATTGCGCGCAACCCACTTACGCCGGTCTCCGTATTGGAGTGGCTCGCCCAGCAGGACTCGCCCGAGGCGATCAGCGCACTCGAGGCTCGCCGCGCAAACGTGGGCACCACGCGCGGCCAAGGTCAGCGCAGCGCGCTCGCCTGAGGCAGCGCACGTTTAGATCCAGCGCAC
>CAYMRO010000229.1:0-3165 GCA_964392875.1 uncultured Demequinaceae bacterium | reverse complement strand
CACCACGTCGCCATCGTCCACGGACTGCGCCGTGGCTGAGATGTCCATCCCGCCAAGCGCCGTCCTCGCCATTTGCTGCGCCCTATCCGCACCGTCGGCTGGTGTGAGGTCGGCGAGAGCGCCAACGTGAGCGCCCTCCGATGCCGAGGACAGCATGATGTTGCGCACGTGGAGAGTCAGCGTGAGTTGAAACAAGCCTGCGGCGAGCACTACGAGCAGCGCGCCAACCAAGACAAAGTCAACAACGGCGCTGCCCGCGTCGTCAGCCGCCCGTGACCGAGTTGATCGCGGAGGTGAAGACATCGCCAAGCGCAGGGCCGGCTAGCGCCCAGATTGCGGCCACAAGGCCTGCCGTCATGAGTGTGATGAGTACCCAACCGGGCACGTCGCCACGGTCGTCTCTGAGAATGGACTCTTTTGATGTCATGGGTAGTAACCCCCTTCTGCCGCCGGTCTATCCGGTCAGGCGAATCGCAATCAATCCCGGGTAGATCGCGAAGATGATGGTGACGGGCAGGATCAGAAACACCACGGGAACGAGCATCACAATCTCGCGTTTCCCGCCCTGCTCCATGAGTTGCTCGCGCCCTGCGGCGCGCGCATCGTGGGCCTGCGCGCGCAACACGCCGGCGAGCGGCGTGCCAAGGTCCAGCGCGGCAACAATGCCGTCGACAAAGCGCTGCAACGGTTGGGCTCGCGTACGCACAGCCATGTCCTGAAGGGCGCGCGATAGCGGCTCACCTGAGCGCGCGTCGGTGAGCGCGCGGCGCAATTCGTGAGGCAAGGCGCCCGACGTTGTGCGCGCCACTCGCTCGAGCGCTCCCCTTGCGCCCTCTCCCGCAGCAACAGACAGTGCCAGCAGATCGGCGATGGTGGGCAGTTCGGCGATGATGCGCTTGGTGCGTTTGTGAGCTGCCTGCGTGAGCCAGCCATCCCTCGCAAGGGCACCCCCAACGGCGCAGGCGCCCACCAAGATGAGCAGAGTCACCAACGGTGCGTTGCGCGCAAATCGCAGTGTGGTCGCTGCCGCGAATCCGGCGGCGAGACCACATCCTCCCCAGGCCACTTGTTGAGCGCGAAACTGTTCCAGCGTCAGGGGCGAGCCCGAACGCTCAAGGCGGGAACGAACGTCGGCCGCTGACGAGCCCCACCGTTCAAGGACACGGCCAACGTCACGCACCACCGGCGCCGCGAGCCGAGCGGGCGCGAATCGCGGCCCGGCGTTGTGGGCAACCCATGCGCGGCCGTCCGCGGGCCGCACATACGGGGCGATGCGCGAGTCGAGGCTGGGCTGGCGGTCGGCATCCCACGCGAGGATCAGGCCAATGCCAATCGCCATCGCCACGCAGGCGAACACAGTTAAGGCGGTCATCGCAGCACCCGCGCTTCGTCGGGGAGGCGGCCGATGCTCACCATAAGCCGGTATGCGACCACGCTCGCCACCGCGCCCGCAGCAAGCACGGTGGCGCCTGCGGCTGAGTTGTAGGCGGCAACGCCCCCTGCGCGAGTTGCGAGCAGGGCGAGCACCACCCAAGGTGCGGCCACCGCGAGGCGCGCGGCATTGACCGTCCAGCTCTGGCGGGCTTCGAGCTCGCCGCGAGTGCGGGCGTCGTCGCGCAGAAATTCGCTGAGGGTGCGCAGCATGGTGCCAACGTCCGTGCCGCCCACCTCACGCGTGATGCGCAACGCCTCCACGATGCGATCCGCGATGGGGTCCGCCAGGCGGTCCTTGAGCGCGTCTAGCGACTCCGCGAAACGACCGGTGGCGCGAAAGTCTTCGGCGAAGGCTGTAAACGCTGGCCGCAGTTCCTCTGGCCCGCGCGTGCCCAACTGTGCCACGGCTTGGGGCAACGACAGACCAGCCCGAATTCCGCCGGAAAGGTGATCAACAGCGTCGGGCCATGCGGCGCGAGTGGTGCGGACCCGCGCGCGAGAGCGAGAATTCACCAGCGCAAATGGCGCCCGCGCGGCCATGACCGCAAAACACAACGCAACCACGGGCGAGCGCGTTAGCCCTGCTACGAGCAGGAAAACGAGCAGCGCGCCAACGCCAGCAACCGTCGCCAGCGCGGCGGGGGTCACGCCCGGCGCACCGGCACGCGTGAGCCGATCTTGCGTGCGCGCGGACCAGCCGTCGGCCCTTGCTGAACGGGATGGCTCCGGCGCCCAGAAGCTAGTCCAGACCAGAAACAGGCCGAGCCCGAGCGTCAGTCCCAGCAGCAGCGTCACGTCAGGCCGCCAGCAATTCGGTGAGCCTGTAGCCCGCTCGCGCAAACCGCTCCTGGTGAGGCGGGTACCCATCCGCTCGCTGCAGACCGCTGCCGCGATTTATGAAGAGTTGTTCGAGCTCCACCACGCCAGCCTCCACGCGCCCGGGGACCGCGACAATCTCGGTTGCGCGGCGGCGCCCGCGTGCATCCACGGCAAGGTGCAGAACCAGGTCGATGGACGAGGCAACAGTTGGCACCACAAAGCGATCCGACACGTTCTCACCCGCGAGTAGCGGGAGCGTGCACATTTTGACTACGGCGTCGCGTGCGGAATTCGCGTGGACGGTGCACATGCCGGGCACGCCGGCATTGAGCGCGATGAGCATGTCCAGCGACTCCGCCTCGCGCACCTCTCCAATGATGATGCGGCTTGGGCGCATGCGCAGCGCCTCCTTGACGAGGCGGCGCAGGTCGATCTCGCCCGTGCCTTCGAGCGACGGCTGGCGGCATTGCAGGGCCACCACGTCCCGGTGGGCCAACTTCAGCTCAAAGACCTCTTCGCACGTGATGATGCGCTCGCGAGGTGGGATGGATCCGGCGAGCGCGCCGAGCGCGGTTGTCTTTCCCGCTTGCGTCCCCCCTGCTATCAGGATGTTCAGGCCGCACACCACCGCCGCGTCGAGGAACCGCGCGGCCTGTTCAGTGAGCGTTCCGAGCGCAACCAAGTCCCCCACCGTCTGTGCGCGCGCAACGTACTTGCGGATGTTGACGCTCCAGTGCTCGCGCGTGACATCCGGGATCACGGCGTGGAGCCGCTCGCCGCCAGGAAGGGACGCGTCCACGAACGGGCTGCTCAAATCGAGGCGCCGCCCGGAGATCTTGAGCATGTGCTCCACGAGGTCTCGCACCTGACCGTCGGTGAGAATCGTGGGCGTGAGCTCGGACACCCCACCCT
>CAYMRO010000228.1:0-3199 GCA_964392875.1 uncultured Demequinaceae bacterium | reverse complement strand
CGAGAGTGGCGGTGATTGCCCCGCCGAGGCCGCCCAGCACAGTGGATATCGACTCACGGATCCGCGTGGTCGTCTCCGCTACGTGAGCGAGGTCCTCGGGGGTAGGAACCGTGTTGGTCATAGTGCTCCTTTGCTGTCCGAACCGAGCCTATGCGACGGCACCCCTGCCTACCCAACCGATGTGCGGAACCCAGCAACCAGCGTTGGCCGCTAGAACGCACCCGAGGAGCGAATTCGTTGTGAAATGGGCATCAAAGTGGAGGGAAGTGGAGTAAAGTGGAGGGCAATGGCGAGTCGTGGCGCTGAAAGGGGGTCCGTGGTGGCTGAGCACGGGCTAGGACCAACAGGGGTCTTTCTCGGCACTTTCACGCCCAAACTCGATGAAAAGGGGCGGCTGATCCTGCCGGCGAAGTTCCGGGGGCGCCTGAGCTCCGGGCTCGTCATGACGCGCGGGTTGGACCGTTGCATCTTTGTTTTCCCCATTGACGAGTTCAATGCGATCCACGATCGACTGCGCCGCGCGCCGTTGGAAAACAAGAACGCGCGGGATTACTTGCGCAACTTCCTGGGCTTCGCGAGCGACGAGTTGCCTGACAAGCAGGGCCGGGTGCTCCTGAGTGCGCCATTGCGGACGTACGCAGGCATCGACAGGGAAGTGGCGGTGGTGGGCCTCGGCTCACGAGTGGAGATTTGGGATCAGGCCGCGTGGGAGGACTACCTCGCACGTGGAGAAGACGACTACGCCGCAACCGCGGCGGAGGTATTTCAAGACATGTGACCTACGCCGCGGCCTCCTCCCGCGCAGATCTGACGGACTTCCCCCCGCCAGATACGCCGGAGGGAGACCGGGGCGGATGACACACCAAGCGGATTGGGAGTACGGGTGAGCGCAGCGCAGCGGCACACGCCGGTGATGCTCGACCGCTGCGTCGAGCTGCTCGCTCCTGCCCTCGCTCACCCGGGCTCCGTAGCGATCGACGGCACGCTCGGCATGGGCGGCCACACCGAAGCGATCCTGACCCGCTGCCCCAACGCCATCGTGGTTGGCATTGACCGCGACCCCCAGGCGATCGCGATCGCGTCCGCGCGGCTCGCCCCCTTTGGTGATCGCTTTCGCGCTCACCACGCCGAGTATGACGACGTTGCCGGGGCGCTCGCCGTTGCAGGGGCCCACGCTGCGGACGGCATCCTCTTGGACCTTGGCGTGAGTTCGCTGCAGATTGACGAGGCGGAGCGCGGCTTCTCCTACGCGCAAGACGCGCCACTCGACATGCGCATGAACCCGGAAGATCCCATGACCGCGGCGGATCTGCTGCGTGAGGCCGACGAGGAAGAACTGGTTCGCATCCTGCGCGTCTATGGCGAGGAGCGGTTTGCGCCGCGCATCGCCCGCGCGATTGTGCGCCGCCGCGACACGGACCCCGTCACGCGCAGTGGCCAGCTTGTCGATTTGGTGCGCGCGTGCATCCCCGCTGCCACCAGGACCCCGGGCTCCAATCCGGCCAAGCGCACTTTTCAGGCGCTGCGCATCGCCGTCAACCGCGAACTCGAGGTGCTGGAGCGTGCGCTCCCGCGCGCGATCGAGGCAACGGCGGTGGGGGGCCGAGTGGTGGTGATGTCGTATCACTCGCTCGAGGACAGGCTCGTGAAGCGTGCCTTCGCTGCGGGCGCAGACAACGTGGCCCCAGTGGGACTGCCGGTGGTGCCGGCAGACGACGAGCCGTACTTGCGCCTCGTCACGCGTGGCGCCGAGAAGGCGAGTGCCGCCGAGGCGGAGGCCAACCCCAGGTCAAAGCCTGTTCGCTTGCGCGCCGTGGAGCGCACGCGCGTCACACCCGCCGCGAGGAGGGCCGCATGAGCGCCGCACCTGCGCGTCATCCGCGTCCCATTGCGCCGGCACCGAGTCCGAGCAAGCCCCGCCCGAACCAGCCTCGCCCCAACCAGCCCCGCCCCAACCAGCCCCGCCCTGGCCAACTGCGCACGGCACCCTCCGCGAGGGCGGTGCCATCAAGGGGCAGCCAGCCAAAGCGTCGGACCCAAGGAAACTCCCAACCGGGCCGCCGCGACCATCTGCGCGCTGTCGCCGCACCGGAGCAAGCCCGTTCGCTCGTGCCGTTCGCGTGGACGTGTGCGCTCATCGTGATTGGCGCGCTTGGCGCGGTGCTGCTGGTCAACACGTCGATGGCGAGTGGCGCGTACGAGCGCAGGGATCTCAAGATCGAGATCGCAAATCTCCACGAGCAGCGGTCAGCACTCGTCACCCAACTGGAGCAGAAGTCGTCTCCGGATCAGCTAGGGGCCGACGCGCAGGCGCTCGGAATGCAGCCCGCACAGCAGTTTGGGTTCATATCCTTAGGCGACACGATCGTGATCGAATCCGGGAGCAAGTAATGGCACCTGCACCAAAAATGCGGATAGGTGACCCGGTGGTCCGTCAGCGCGTCGTTTCGGTGCTGGTCATGCTCATCCTCGCGGTCTTCGCCGCGCGGCTCGTGGTGATTCAGGGTGTGCGTTCCGGCGAGCTTTCGCAAGCGGCGCTCGCGCAGCGACTCGTGACCAAGGATGTCAAAACACCGCGCGCGGACATCGTGGATCGCAACGGCGTGATTCTTGCCCAGACGGTTGACCGCTTTAACATCGGCGTCAATCAGAAGTTGCTCGCCACGTGGAAGCGCACGGCGAACGGCGCGGTGCCCGCGGCCGCCGGCGCCCTGGACGCCGCAACCATCCTGGCCCCCATTCTTGGGCTGGACCAGGCGGAGCTCGCCGCCAAGATGGTTGGCGACTCCACCTGGGTCTACATCGCCAAGGGTGTCACCCCTGAGACGTGGGATCTCGTGAGTGCGGAGGGCATCAGCGGCGTGGAACCTGAGCCTGTGAGCGAGCGCATCTATCCAAACGGCGCCATTGGGGGCAACATAACGGGCTTCATGGGCGGCACCAACAAGGGGCCGGGCACCACGGGGCTCGCGGGGCTGGAACTGGAGTTCCAGGAGGAGCTGATGGGCACGCCAGGCTCAATCACCTACGAAAGCGGCGGCAACGGCACCCTTATCCCTACCGGCGTGCATGAAGAAACTGCTGCGGTACCAGGCAAGACGGTGGTGTCCACGATCGATCGCGACATTCAGTGGTTTGCGCAGCAGCGGCTCGCGAAGGCGCTCGACGTGAAGGCGTCGGAGATCCTCGGGTCGCTCAA
>CAYMRO010000227.1:0-3207 GCA_964392875.1 uncultured Demequinaceae bacterium | reverse complement strand
CACGGCACTGAGGATAGCAAGTCTGCGTGGGCGGCGGGAGGCCCCGGCAGTCGCGGGGTACGTGGTGCTCAGGTTGCCGCCTGTCGGTTGCCGCCAGCGTCACCCCCAGGGCGCCAAGCCGCTTGTATTACGGACTGGTAACTTTTTCCGCGCGAAACGTTTACATCGCTTGCGAAGAGTTTGTTCGTAATCTTTACTAACAAACATGACAACAGAGTCAGTGCGGCCCAAGGCCGTGCAGGGTGGCGACGAAGGCACCCCGCTGCGCAGCCCCAGCCATCGCGCCTGGGCCGCATCGGTGCGTCCTGGAGCTCGCGTGTTGCCGGAGCACGCCCGCGCCCACAATCGCGCGCTGGTACTGCAGACGCTCTACCGCTCCGCGGGACTCAGCCGCGCCGATCTCGCCCGCGAAGTTGGCCTCACGCGCGTCACCATCTCCGACCTCGTTGCTGACCTCATTGCCCAACGGCTCGTCATTGAACTGGGTGTGCGCAACGACGCCCGTCCAGGCAAGCCCGCCACGCTGCTCGACATCAATCGCACGGGCTTCGCGATCATTGGACTGGACCTCAGCCACGACTCGATCTTCCGCGGCGCCGTCATGGACCTCGACGGCACGGTGGTGCACCGCGAGCACATGGACGTGGCGGGAGTGGCGGGAGACGCCGCCGTTGCCGCCGTCACGGAACTGCTTGACCTCTTGCTGTCACGAGCAACGTCACCCGTGCTCGGCGTGGGCGTTGGATCCCCCGGTGTGGTGAACTCGCACGGCACCGTGCTCTCGGCGCCCAACTTGGGTTGGTCAGACGTACCCCTGCAGACGATCCTCGCCGCCCACTGTTCACTCCCCGTGCAGGTCACCAACGACGCCAATGTTGCCGCCCTCGCAGAGCGCACCTTTGGTGCCGGCGACGCGGACATGATCTTGGTGCGGGCCGGCCGCGGTGTTGGTGCTGGCGTAGTCATCGCGGGGACCCTGGTGCAGGGCGCGCGCTCGGCGGCGGGGGAGTTGGGCCACGTTGTGGTTGGCACGGACGGTGGCGACCTGTGTGCGTGCGGCAAATACGGCTGCCTTGAGACCTGGCTCGCCATACCGCGCATTCAGTCTCGCCTAGATGCGGCCGACGCTGGGGCCGGCCAGGACGCCGTTCTCGCCGAGGCGGGGGAACGGCTTGGCATAGCGCTAGCGCCCGTTGTGGGTGCCCTCAACCTGGGGGAAGTGGTGCTTTCTGGCCCCCTTGATCTTCTCGATGGAACGCTGCTCGACAGCACCGCCGAGACGCTTCGCAACCGGACGATCGCCGAGTTTCATGGTGATCTGACATTGCGAATGACCACGCTTGGCAGCGACATCGTCGTGCTGGGCGCTGCGGTCACCGTCCTCACCGGACAGCTGGGGATTTCATGATCCTCCGCACAGGACGTGGCCGTGTGGGTCACGCACCTCACTCAAAGGAAAAGGAACAAGGTATGAAGAAGACGATGGTTGGCATCGCGGCCTTCGCGACTGCCGGTGCCCTCGTTCTCGCCGGATGCTCGTCGTCCGACGACAACAGCAACAGCCCTACCCCGTCCACGCCGGGTGCTTCCGCCGATGGCCAGAACATCACGCTCTGGCTCATGGGCGGTGACACCCCGGACGCATTGCGCGACTACTTGAAGAGTGAGTACGCAGATGCGACCGGGGGCACCCTGACTATCGATGAGCAGGATTGGGGCGACGCCCTTAGCAAGCTGACCACATCCCTGCCCGATAGCGAGAATACTCCGGACGTCACGGAGATCGGCAATACGTGGTCACCCACGTTCACCACCGTTGGAGCGTTCTCCGACATCACCGACATGTACACGGAGCTTGGCGGCGATTCGCTGCTCAAGTCCTTCGTTGACGTTGGCGTTGTTGACGGCAAGAACTTTGCGATGCCGTACTACTTCGGTTCGCGCTACAACTTCTACCGCAAGGACCTCTACGCGGCAGCAGGCGTGTCAGTTCCCACCACCCTCCAGGAGTTCTCCGACGTCACAAAGAAGTTGACGACGAGCGACCAGTCTGGTTTCTACCTCGGTGGTTCGGACTGGCGCAACGGGATCTCGTGGATCTTCGCCAATGGCGGCGACCTTGCCAAGAAGGACGGCGACCAGTGGGTGTCCACGCTGTCAGACCCCAACTCCATCAAGGGTCTGCAGATGCTCCAGGACCTCTACAAGAACTCGTCGCACGCTCCTGTTGGAGAGTTTGACTCCACCCCGTGGGTCAACATCAACGACAACGAGTCCACCGGCAAGCCGGAGGCAGCCACGATCATTGCCCCAGGTTGGGCGCACTGGTCCATTGGTGACGCTTCGGAGAACGACGCCGGAGACCCGATCAACGTGTGGAACGACGAGAAGAACGGCGTGTTCGTGCTTCCCGGTGTTGACGGTGGCGTAGCCCCCGTGTTCGCCGGTGGTTCCAACATCGCGATCTCTGCCGCGTCCAAGAACCAGGAAGGCGCTCGCGAGCTGATGAAGATCATCTTCTCCCCCGAGTACCAGCAGATGCTTGGCCAGAACGGTCTTGGCCCGGCGAACCTGGACTACGCGAGCTCGCTCGGTGACGACCAGTTCGCGGAGGCGCTGCGCACGTCGGCAGCCGCTTCCAAGCTCACCCCTGCTGCCCCTGGTTGGGCCGCAGTTGAGGGCTCCGGTCTGCTCGAGGAGTTCTTCGGCAAGGTCAACGCTGGTGGCGATGTCGCCACGCTGGCCGCCGATTACGACACCAAGATCACGGCCCTGCTCAACGGCTGATCCAGCCAACATCTCAAAGGTCGGGCCGCGGCAATCCCGCGGCCCGACCTGAGAGAAGCCCTGCCCTTTGCCACTCTTGATCCATAAGTAAGGAGGTCGCCATGAGCGTTGACACTGACCGCCGCCCCGCGGCCACCGTCACGGTCCCGCGCGCCCCGCGCAGAAACCGCATGCCTTACTGGCTGCTCGTGCCAGCCATAGCGATCCTTGTGATCGGCACCGGCTACCCCACCGCTTGGCAACTATTCAACTCGATGCGCGAGTACGGTCTCGCGCAGCAGTTTGGCAAGCCCGCCCCGTGGGTTGGCCTCCAGAACTACATCGAACTGCTCACCGACAGCCAGTTCTGGCTGGTAGTGCTGCGGTCCCTAATCTTCTGCGGAGTGACGGCCGCCGTCACCCTCGCGATAGGCCTTGGAC
>CAYMRO010000226.1:0-3230 GCA_964392875.1 uncultured Demequinaceae bacterium | reverse complement strand
ACGGCCTACGTGGCAATGGCCCACGAGCTGGACCTGTGCGACATCCGCGACGTGGGCGAGAAGATGGGCTTCCACCGTGCCGACGGAGTGGACTTTGAGGTCTACCCCTCGTCCACGCTTGGCACGCAGAACGCCTCCCCGCTGACGATGGCCTCGGTAGCGCAGACCATCGCCAACGGTGGCGTTCACTGCGAGCCCACCGCGATCCTGTCCGTCACTGGTGTGGATGGCACTGAGTACGCGGTGCCGCCAAAGGAGTGCTCTCGCGCCTTGTCTGCGGACATTGCCGCCGGTATCACCTATGCGATGGAGACCGTGGTGGAGCAGGGCTCCGGCACCACCGCTCAACTCAAGGGTGGCCGCCCTGCGGCTGGCAAGACTGGCACCTCGCAGAACAACGCTCACCTGTGGTTCATGGGCTTCACGCCGCAACTCGTTGCAGCGGTGTGGATGGGCAATCCCGCGCACGACCAAGACGGCAAGAACATTCGCATTGACGGCGAGCGCTACCGAATCCTCTGGGGCTCCACGCTCAGTGCACCTACGTGGAAGCACTTCATGGACCGCGCGCTCAAGGGCGCCAAGGTGAAGCAATTCCCGAGCGTCTCCAACGACATCATGTACGGCGTGCCTCGCGAGGTCCCGGATGTTATTGGCCTCACTGAGGCGCAGGCAAAGGCCGCGCTGAATAAGGCTGGCTTCCGCTACAGCAAGGCGACGCAGGTGGTCCTTGACCCCAACTACGTCAAGGGCACGGTAGTGAACCAGACCCCTGGCGGTTCCTACAAGGCCCTGCCAGGTTCGGTGGTGACGTACTACATCGGCACTACGAAGCTCCCGGATTGGTGGACCAACTGGCCCGCTGGTTGGGACCCCAACACCCCGCCAGCGGATTACTGGGGCGACGTGTGGCCACCGCCGGAGTTTGCCACTAACCCGCCCAACGGTTGGCCGGGCACCGACGACGGTCACGGTGACCCCGGCGGCGGAGGGCCAGGCGGCGGAGACGGCCCTAATGCGCCCGGCGGAGGCGGCCAAGGCGGCGGGAACCACTGATGCTGGGACGCGCCGCGGGCGCCCTCGCACTAGCGGGTGCCGCGACCCTCGCTTGGTCCCTCGCAGAGGCTCATGCCTTCACACTTAGGCGCGTAACGGTGCCGGCGCTGCCAGCGGGTAGTGAGCCGCTACGCATCCTGCACCTCAGCGACCTTCACCTGACTCCTGGTCAGCGCGATAAGATCGCCTGGGTCAGGGCGCTCGGCGCGGAGCCAGTGGATCTGGTCGTCACCACTGGCGACAATCTCGCGCACCAACTGGCCGTGCCGCCGCTCCTTGGAGCCTACGAGCCGCTCATGCGCCATCCCGGGGTCTTTGTCTTTGGCTCCAACGACTACGTGGCCCCGCGGCCAAAGAATCCCTTCACCTACTTCACGGGGCCAACGGGCCTGCACGAGAAGCACGTTGCATTGCCCACCGAGGACTTGCGCACGGGCCTCGTGGACGGCGGCTGGGTGGACCTCAATAACGCCCGTGCGGCGCTGACCGTGAACGGGCTGAAGATCCGCTTTGTTGGGCTCGACGATCCGCACATCGATCGTGACCAGTTGCCGGGTGGGCGGCGCCCCAGCGCCGACCTCACGCTTGGCGTGGTTCACGCGCCCTATCTGAGGGCGCTGCAGGCGCTCGCGGACGACGGCGCGGAGCTCATCCTCGCGGGCCACACACACGGCGGCCAGGTCTGCATACCGGGCTACGGGGCGCTGGTCACCAACTGCGACCTGGACACCACCCGCGTCAAGGGTCTCAGTCACTGGCCCGACGCTGCAGGGGCTTGGTTGCACGTCTCCGCTGGTCTCGGCACAAGTCCGTACGCGCCTGTGCGGCTTGCGTGCCGACCGGAGGCGACGATCCTTACACTCGTGGCCGCGTGAGGCGATTTCTTGTGAGGCATGCCGACCAGGTATCCTAAGCAGGCTTAATTCGGGGTGTGGCGCAGTTTGGTAGCGCGCGTCGTTCGGGACGACGAGGTCGCAGGTTCAAATCCTGTCACCCCGACTTTTGTGATGTGTCGGGACATGTCTGACAGTGAGGGCCCCTCTTTGGAGGGGCCCTCACTTTTTTGGTTGGTAGTCGCGAGTTTCGTTATCGCGGTTGCGGTTGTCGCGGCACTCCTGGGGATACAGTCGGTCTTTGCCGATCGCTCCTACGAAAGCGGTACGAGCCTTCGCGAACGATGTGCCAAGGCGTCACCAGGGATTTGGGTTCCAGTATCGGTCAAGTACGGCAGTTGTAACCGCAAATGGGAGGCATGATGTTTGTCGCAAGCATTTCAGTCATGGGCCTGGGTGTTCTGGCTCACGTCCGTCCGCGATGCGCGCTACGATCCTGCCGAACCCTCCAACTCGACTGATCGGAGCACCATGCCCCTCGTAGTTCAGGCCCAGCCGATCTCCGACACGCTCTTTCGCCTCGAGATCACCATGGGCGGGACTGTCATCGGCGAGTACGAGCGCTCGCGCCACGCGGACATCGCGCGCAAGACCGAGGAGGTCAATTGCGCCGAGGACTACCTCGTGGAGCTCTACGGGCGCCGCGGCATGTTCGTCGTCCGCTGGGACTCGGCCACGCGCACGAAGGTCATTCGCGACGAGCTCGGCAACCACATCGGCAATATCCCGAAGCCGTGCTGGCGAAAACCCGCCCGCCAAACCAACTCACCCCAAGCGACCGCTTAGTTGATGCCTGTGACACCAGGGGTGTAGCGCATTCAACGGGACGCCCCCTGGCGAGCGAACACGCCTGCCGGAGCTTCGCCACCGTCTTCTGGTTGGCGAAGGCGGGCTGGGCGTTGACGACCGGCGGCGTACCTTCATGCAGACGGCGTCGCCGTCGCGTTGATCTCTGTCGCCGAGCCCTCGACCGCGGCGATCACGCCATCAGGGCACGGGGTCGCGCGGGGGCGGTCGAACTCACCTTCGGGCACGGTCACTGTGGCTGTCCAGCACGACGCGACTACGGCATCTACGGGACCACCCGAGCCCTGTGCGACGCTCGCATACGCGCCATCGAGTGCAGTGAAGTTGGTCCCGGCTGCTGTTTGTGTGCTCGACAACAACCAACTTCCGTCCTCGATCGGCAGTCCTGCAGCCATCAAGTCGCTTGCGGACTCTTGGTTAGCGCCCAAACGGTAGCGGTCCTGCCACTGAGTAGCACCCCCAGGCACGCTGTCG
>CAYMRO010000225.1:0-3248 GCA_964392875.1 uncultured Demequinaceae bacterium | reverse complement strand
CGCGCCTGGCAACGGCAGGGACATAAAACTCCTAGTACGGCGGGAACGGCACCCAGCCTACGTGGCCCAACGTGCATCCCACGCGGCCGGTTCCCGGCCTGATACTTTGTGCGCGTGACCCGCATCCTCACTGTCTGCACTGGCAACATTTGCCGCTCCCCCGCCGCCGAGTTGCTCCTAGCCAAGGCCTTGGGGCCCGACGCTGTGGTTGCGTCCGCTGGCACCCACGCCATGGTGGGGCACGGGATTCCAGCACCGATGCTGCTGTGCCTTGACGATGACGGCATGGACGGCCGGTCCCACACCGCGCGGCAATTCACTGCGGACCTTGCGCGCGATTCCGATCTCATCATCTGCATGACCGCCCGCCACCGCGCGTGGTGTGTGGGTGAGGCGCCCTTTGCGCTCAAGCGGACCTTCATGCTGGCCGAGCTGACCGCCGCGGCGGCTCAGGGTGCACCCCTTGAGGGCGGGATCGCTGGGGTGGCCCAGGCGGTGCAGGACTTCCGTGTGGAGCTGACGCGGCTCACGCTGGACGACGTCCCCGATCTCTACGGCCATTCGCAGCGCGACTACGACGAGGCTTACGCGATCATCCGCGCTGGTGTTGACGCCGTTGCTGAGTGGGTGCGGGCGTAGTCCTTTTTGGGCGCCTACTCGCCGCCCTCAAAGAGGAGCGAACAGGCAAAGCCTTGGGGAGCGTCGGGCATATTGACGCACCCAACCCCCGCCTCACTGAAACCGGGGCGCAGGATGTTGGCCTTGTGGCCCGCCGAGGCCATCCACTTGGCCACGATCTCGTTGGCGGTGAATTGGCCGCGCGAGAGGTTCTCGCCCGCGGCCACATCCGGGGTGCAGGTGGCGACGAGGGTTTCGTGGCTGAGGTCCTCCTCGGTGAGCGTCTTCTGGGCCCTGGGGAGCGCCTTGTCCACGAGGCACTCGCTCCACGTGAGTTGGCTGAGGCCTGAGTGGGCGCGTTCGATGTTGACGCCTTCAAAGAGGGCGCGCGCGTATTGCGCTGGGGTGCTGGGTGCTGGGGTGCCGGGGGCCGGGGTGCTGGGTGCCGCGTTGGAGCAGCCGGCGAGAACGAGGATCGCGGCCAGCAGAAGGGCGGTGCGCTTCATCGCTCCAGGTCCGCGAGGTCTGACTGGACCATCATCGTGATGAGCTCCTCAAAGCCCACGGTTGGCTCCCAGCCCAGTTGCGCCTTCGCCTTGCTCGCGTCGCCCACGATCTGATCCACGTCCGCCGGCCGCATGAAGCGCGGATCCTGCTTGAGGTAGGGGGTCCAATCGTCGATGCCCGCCGCCTGGAACGCGGTGTCCAGGAGCTCGCGGATGGAGTGGATGGTGCCGGTGGCGATGACGTAATCGTCAGGGGTGTCTTGCTGCAGCATGAGCCACATGGCACGCACGTAGTCTCCGGCAAACCCCCAGTCCCGCTTGGCCTCGATGTTGCCCATCACGAGCTCGCTCTGCTTGCCCTTGGATATGGCGGCGGCGGCTCGGGTAACTTTTCTGGTGACAAACTCGGGGCCGCGGCGGGGCGACTCGTGATTGAAGAGGATGCCGCTGGACGCGTGCATCCCGTACGACTCGCGATAGTTGATGGTCATGTGGTGGCCAAAGACCTTGGAGACGCCGTAGGGGCTGCGGGGGTGTAGCGGGGTGTCTTCGTTTTGGGGGACCTCCCTGACCTTGCCGAACATCTCCGAGCTGCTTGCCTGGCAAAAGCGTGTCTTGGCAATGTCGCTGCCCGCGTACTGGCGCGTGGCCTCGAGGAGATTGAGCACGCCCTTGGCGGTCACATCCGCGGTGAGGAGGGCGCTTTCCCAGCTGGCCGCCACAAAGCTCATGGCGGCGAGGTTGTAGACCTCGGTGGGCTGGGCTGTGTCCAGGGCGCGCGCCAGGGAGGCGAAGTCCGTGAGGTCTCCGTTGAGGAGTTTGGCGTCCGGGAGGATCTCTTGCGCGCGCTCGCGGGCCGACGTGTCATGGCCCTTTACCAGGCCGAACACCTCGTAGTCCTTGCTCGTGAGGAGTTCGCCGAGGTACAGGCCGTCCTGGCCCGTGATGCCCGTGATAAGTGCGCGCTTCATGGAGTGGATGCTACCTGGGTGGTGTGGGGGTGGGGGTGGGGGTGGGCTGCGCGCGCCAGTTGCGCGCGCGCGCCGCTGCCCGCGCCACGGCGCACCCCACCACCTCCGCGAATTGGTGCATCCCGTCAGGAATACGCCCCCAGACCTGACCTAGCGCACCAATTCAGCAAGAGGCGCACGCCCCCACCCACGCCCCCTCCCCGCCCCCTCCCCGAATTGGTGCATCCCGTCAGGAATTCGCCCCCAGACCTGACCTAGCGCACCAATTCAGCAAGAGGCGCACACCCCCACGCACCGCCACCCACCGCCACGCACCACCACACCCCCACGCACCCCACGCCCCCCGCGCCTCACCCCACAAAGACTTCCGCACAGACATGGCCGCCCACGTCGTCGGCCCGTGTTGCGACTTGGTGCGGATCCCTGCGCGAGTACGCGACGCACCCCACGCCAATCCCCGTGAAC
This sequence comes from uncultured Demequinaceae bacterium, assembly GCA_964392875.1. Taxonomy (GTDB): domain Bacteria; phylum Actinomycetota; class Actinomycetes; order Actinomycetales; family Demequinaceae; genus Demequina. The sequence goes on along the minus strand of CAYMRO010000225.1, from coordinate 688 downwards.
TCGGCGCGCAGAATGTTCTCCCGGTGCCCGGCGGACCCCATCCACGCCGCGTGCATGTCCGCGGCGCTCCCGTAGTGCCGCGCCAGGTTCTCGCCCACCCAGCCATTCCCGCAATTTGGTAGCGGCTCGTGCTCGAGGTGCGCCCTCGCGAGCGCCCGCTTAGCGCGCGCCAGCGCCGCCTGCTGCGCGCACGTGTCGACGCGCAGCTTGCCCACCCCCGCATCAGCCCTGGCGCCGTTCGCAAGGCTCACCAGCTGGCTCGCATACGTGGCTGACGCGGCGATGACGGACCTTTCCACATGCCCGACGCCGCCCTCGCCTCCACTTCCATCACCGGTGTCCGGGGGTTGGGTGGTGATTTCCACGGAGACTTGCGGGGCAGGGTCACCGTTGCCGGACGTGCCACTGGTGGGGGCCGCGATGGGTGCGAGCGTGGCGGCGGGGGATCCGGTATCCACGGTCTGCCAGGCAGGACTCTCTGGCGGTGGCTCGATGGTGCTGTAGTTGCAGCCGGCAAGCGTCAGCACCACGGCACAAGCCGCCGCCAATCGTGCGGCCTTCGTTGTGCCGCCTTCCCGCCCTCGCATGATGCCGAGGCTACGCGAGGTGACTCCCGCCCACACGGGAGGGCGGCGAACTGATGTCCCCAGCGTCGGGCCTGCGGCGTGTAATCCACAGCGCGCTGGGG
>CAYMRO010000224.1:0-3266 GCA_964392875.1 uncultured Demequinaceae bacterium | reverse complement strand
CGACGGTCCGCTTTGTGAGCAATGCCGACTCTCTCGTGTTGCGGCATCGGATCAAACGGCTCACGCGTGGTGAGCCGGCGCACAAGCCTGAGCTGGTCTGCGACAGTGAGCGCGGGGACCAGGTTGCCGCTCTGGAACACGAAGCCGATCTCCGTGAGGCGGAAGCGCGTGCGCTCCTTGCGTGACAGCGTTGCCAGCTCTCGACCGTGGATTTTGACGGTGCCCGCGGTGGGGTGGGCGAGCGCGCCGGCGACCGCGAGCAGGCTCGACTTGCCAGCGCCCGATGGCCCAACCACGGCCACCAGTTCGCCGCCGGTCACGGAGAGGGATACGTCGTCGAGAGCGCGCACCGTGCGGTCGCCGTCGCCGAGTTCCAGCACAACGGACTGCATTTCAATGCCCGTGACGCGTGGCGAGGCGGCAGAAGCGGGTGAGTGGGTTGCTGGGGTGCTCATCGCTGGCCTCCGAGTGCGGTCGCGGGTTCGATTCTGGCGATGCGAAGCACCGCGAGTGATGCGCCTATGAGGCCGAGGATGATCATCGCGAGCCCGGCGCTGACAACTGGCACCGCCTCAATCGCGAAGGGCGCCTCGGCAGGCATGATGGCGGCGAATCCAAGCCCAACCACCACGCCCACGGCGGTGAATGCGGTGAGCAGGAATCCGGCCTGCGCGATGCCGTCTCGCAGCAGGAAGCCCGTTGGCGTACCTACGGCACGCAACACCGCGAGCTCGTGCTGCCGCTGCACGGTCCACACCGTGAAGAAGGCACCGATCACGAGCGCTGTGATGACGTAGAGGAAGACCTGGATGAGGCTGATCGTCGCGGTTTCGGCGGTGTAGCCGGGGGATGCGCCAAACGCCTTGGTGAGGGACAGCGTGGTGGTGTGTGCCGCCTCGTCCGCCACCGCCACGTCAACGCCAGCGGATTCCAAGGAACCGCCATCGGCGGTGCGCAGCGCAATGGCGCTCGCGGTGTCGATCGCTCCAGCCGCTACCGAGGCGTCGGTGGGAGCGCCGGCCGCGGACGTGCCCGAGGCGATGTATTGCCATGTCGCGAGTGGCAAGTAGCCAACGTCGACGTGGCCAAAAGTGTCCTGCTTGTCGGTGAAGCCAACTACCCGCAGTGTGGTGCCAACCCGGTCGAGGGTGAGGGTGTCGCCAACCTTGACCCCATCGTCGGCCGCTGTGCGGGAGAGCACTACGCCGTCCACGCTGCCCACTTGCTCGCCATCGCCCAACTTGGGCAAGAGGAACGAGTCCGGCTCCACGCCAAATAGCGTGAGGTCAATGTCTTCGCCTGTGTCAGAAGTGGTGTTGACGATGGACACGCCAAACAGTTCTGCCTGGTCGATGCCCGTTTGACCTGCCCATGTGTCGCGCTGGCCCTTGTCCACCACCGAGCGTGAGAACGCGTTGTCGGTCTGGATTCCCGATTCGAAGGCGAATGCGGAGACCGGAAGGCCCTTAAGGCCGGAGACGCCGTCGTTGACGAGCCCGGTGGCGAGCCCCGAGAGCATCACAGTGAGCAGGGCGAGCAGGCTGATCACGAGCCCAACGAGTGCGAATCGTCCGCGCTGAAAAGACAGCGAGCGCACAGCGAGAAACATTGGCGTCCTTCCGAGGGCAGAGTGGTTCGTCACGAACCAAGTGAGAATGTTATCGACTATATGTCGATAACCGCGCGTGGGCAAACCACGGTGCTACCCCGGCGCATCTGCGGCACCGTGCGGCACCGTGCAGTTCAGGAACGGTTCGCGAGCCACCTATACCGGCTCACGAACGGCTCACGAACGGTTCAGAAACGGCCCAAGCAGGCGCTCGGTGGCTGCCTCCACGGCCGCGACATCGTCGCCCGCCTCCACGCGCCGGGCGCCCGTGAGCACAATCGCGTTCACCATCTCTGCGGCGAGGTCCACATTGGGCTCCCCGAGCTCGCGGAGAGCCTCGGCGAGTGGCGCAGTCAATGCGGCGTGAAACTCGGCTGAGCGAACGTTGAAGTCGTGGCTCTGCGCCACACTCACGAGCGTGCGCGCCAAGGCATGCTCGCCGTCCGCCACGAGTTGCAGGTTCTCGCGCACGTATGCGCGGATGCGATCGGCAGGCGTATCTGCGTCGCCGTAGGCGGCATCGAAGCGGCGCTGCCAGCGCGGGAATGTCTCCTCCACGACCGCCGCCAAAAGTGCCTGGTTGGACTCGAAATAGTGATAGACGCTCGATCGCGAGAGCCCCGCACGTACCCCCACTTCGGCGAGAGTGGGCACCTTTTCCGGGGACTCGTGCAGCAGCGCCACCGCTGCGTCTAGCAGGGCGGCCCGGCGCGCCGCGCGATGTTCAACGACGCTCGGCGCATCGATCTTAGGCATGCGCGCCACCTCCCATCCGCGTTGCGCGCCGAGTGGCGTCGCTCGAAGGTGAGACTACCTCTGTGCGGCGGCGTGGATTGCGCCAAGCGCCTTGCGAATCCGCTGCGCACTCACCGTGCCGAGGGTCCCCAGCGTCTGCGCAAACAGCGACACGCGCAGTTCCTCGATCATCCACCGCACCTCCTCCGGGGAGCCCGCAGCAACCCATTCGTCCTCCACCTCGCGCACTTGCCAAGCGAGCGCGGCATCGCGGCTGGGATTGCCCGACGCTGCCTCCAGTCGCCTGCGAAGCGCCGCCAAGTAGCGGGGCAGGTGGCGCAAGTGCGAGGGTGGGGTGGCCGCGATGAAACCGTTACTTACCAGGGCATTTGATTGGGCGCGCACCTCGGTGACGGTGGACAGCAGCGCGAGACTCGTGGCGGCGCGGATTTCGCCGTCGAGCTCGCGAGCGGCGCTGAGCGCGGCCACCGCGAGTTGCGCGAGGCGATGCACTTCCTCTTCGAGCTCCTCGCGCACGCGCGTGCGCGCGGCCGCGTACGCGCCTGAGGTGCGGATGTCCGCCGCCTCAGAGACGAGCGCCGTGACGGCCGCGAGTTGGAGATCGGCGACTAGGGCGTCGGTGCTTGGATATGGGGAGGCGCCAAGCGCGAGCGCCTCGGCGCCCGTCCAGCGCGTGGTGATGCGCTTCACGGGCAGTGCGAGCTCGTTCAGCAGCAGCCGCCGCACGCCGCGTGCATGGGCCTCTGGATCGGGGAGCGCGAGCACTGTCAAGGTGGGCGTGTTGTCCAGGTCAACGATGGCGGGATAGCCGCGCACGCCGCCCGAGCCTTCGATGACATCCTCAAGATCCCGAGCCCACTCGGTGAGGGGCTCGCCCGCGGGCGCGCGCGTGGGGGGCGCC
>CAYMRO010000223.1:0-3275 GCA_964392875.1 uncultured Demequinaceae bacterium | reverse complement strand
AGACCGCAACGGCCATCGCCTACCTTCAGCGCCGGGCCACGCGCCGCGACCTCATCAAGCCCGTGGCCACCCGCCACTACGCCACCGAGTTCTTGCGCATCGGCTTCTCCGATGGTGCGGGCGCGCTGGACGTTGACCCCGTTGTGCGCCGCGCGCTCGACCTCTTGCTTATCTTGCACGCGGACCACGAGCAGAACTGCTCTACGTCAACGGTGCGCATTGTGGGCTCGTCTCAGGCCAACATCTACGCGTCAGTTTCGGCGGGAGTAGGTGCCCTCTCGGGTCCGTTGCACGGTGGTGCCAACGAGGCCGCACTGCGGATGTTCGACGACATCAAGGCGTCTGGCGACACCATCGAACAGTTTGTTGCCAAGGTCAAAGACAAGGCCGAGGGTGCCCGCCTCATGGGCTTTGGGCACCGCGTCTACAAGTCTTACGACCCTCGCGGCGCGGTGGTCAAGAAGGTGGCCGACGAACTGCTCGATCACCTGGGTGCCAATGGCGAGACCTTTGAAATGGCCAAGCGGCTCGAGGAGATCGCGCTTAGCGACGACTACTTCATTGAGCGCAAGCTGTACCCAAACGTGGACTTCTACACGGGCCTGCTGTACTCGGCCATGGGCTTCCCCACGCAGATGTTCACGCCGCTCTTTGCGCTGGGCCGCATGCCCGGTTGGATTGCTCACTACCGCGAGATGATGCGCGATCCCCGCACCAAGATTGGCCGCCCGCGCCAGATTTACATCGGCGAGGTGGAGCGCAACTACGTATCCCTCGACGACCGCTCGCTATAGCAACCTGAGTACCCAACTCGCCACAGCGTGGGGCCTATTCGCTTGGCAGTGACACCACTACGCCAACCAGCACGCCTTTGAACGTGCCGGGGGTGGGCACGGCGCTGATGCCCTGCTCGCGCAACCACTGCTCATCGTCAAGCACCACGGACACCACGGCCTGCTGAGGCGCAACGCCAACGGACCAATTTGCGATGGCGTCCAGGTCTTGCTGCGCGCCGGAGGTGGCGGTGATTCCCAAGAGCACGGCACGGTCATTGCGCCCCACCACTGACACCGTGTACGCGTTCTTGCCCCAATCGGCGTCCACGCGCTCGGCAAACGCCTTGGCCGTGCTGGGCGAGGTCACCGCGTCCAGATCACAATTCACGGCCGCGAACGGCTCATCGCCGCGGAACGCTGCGGCCCAGGCCGCCGCCTCTTCCGCGTGCTTCTCATAAGCCTCCGGGAAGCCGCTGCGTTGCACCGCTTGCGCCGCGTCCGTCACACGCATGTCTTGCCAGCTATCAAGCTTCTTGAGGCGCCAGTAGAAGACGAGCGCCGCGTGATGAGGGTCCCGCACTTCCTCCTCCGTGCCCCAGCCTTGCGACGGTCGCTGCTGGAACAGTCCAAGCGAATCGCGGTCTCCGTAGTCCAGGTTGCGCAGCCCGGATTCCTGCATGGCGGTGGCGATGCCGATCGTTGACGCGAACGTGTTGAGCCCGCGCCTGGCCCCCACGGCGGCAATGAGGGCTGCATTGTTGGTCTGCTCCGCCGTGCGCACGTAGGTCTCGCCATTGGCACTCACGGTGCACATGTTGTTGTGCGTTACGGGGTGATCGTTGGCCACAAAATAGCCTGTTGCGACCACCGCTCCCAGGGCCGCGCCCGTGAACACCACTCCCGCCCAGAAGCCGCCCGAACGAGCCATCAGTTGGCGTGCAGCGCCGCGTTGAGCTCCACGCCCGCGCCGTGGCGCTGCACAGCCTCGAGCGCGCCGCTTAGCGAGTTGCGCCGGAACAGGATGCCGTCCTGGCCCGCGAGGTCGCGTGCCTTCACCGTCAGCGGCATGCCATCGCTGCCACTTTGGCCAACCAAAACCACCTTTGCACCCGCGGTGAGATAGAGGCCGGCCTCAACGATGCAGTCGTTGCCGAGTGGGATACCCAACCCGGAGTTTGCGCCCAGCAGCGAGCGCTCACCAATCGTGATGGTCTCCTTGCCACCGCCGGACAGGGTGCCCATGATGGATGCGCCGCCTCCGATGTCCGAGCCGTCGCCAACCACCACGCCGGCGCTGATTCTGCCCTCAACCATGCTTACGCCAAGCGTTCCCGCGTTGTAGTTGACGAAGCCCTCATGCATGACGGTTGTGCCCTGGGCGAGGTGAGCGCCAAGACGAACCCTGCTCGCGTCGGCAATCCGCACGCCAACTGGCACCACGTAGTCCACCATGCGCGGAAACTTGTCTACGCCGTGCACGGTGACGTGCTGACCGGCGCCGCGCAAGCGCGCCCGCGTGGCCTCAAATCCCTCTACGGCGCACGGCCCCGCGGACGTCCACACGACGTTTGCCAAGACCCCAAAGATGCCGTCCAGGTTGACGGTGCGCGGTTGCACCAGCCGGTGGCTCAGCAGGTGCAGGCGCAAGTATGCGTCTTGCGCGTTGGCGGGCGGCGCGTCGAGGTCTATCTGGGTGAGGGCAACCTCGGTGCTGATGCGGCGCAGAGCGTCAACGCTGCCGGTGAGCCACTCGGGCGCGGCGTGGCCATCCGCGGGTTCGCCCAGCGCTGGGGCGGGGTACCAGGTGTCAAGCACGGTGCCGTCTGCGGCGATGGTCGCGAGGCCGTAGCCGTGGGCGGTACGAGTCATGCCTGCAATGGTACGGGGCGTACACCGGGGCCTCGCTAGGCTGGCCACCATGGAGTTGGACGCCGCCGCACCCGTCGCGGAGTTGACGCGCCAGCTCATCGACATCCCATCGGTGAGCGGCAACGAGCAGGCAATTGCCGACGCTGTGGAGACTGCGCTCCGCGCCGCACCACATCTTGAGGTGGTTCGTAACGGCAATGCGGTGATGGCGCGCACAGCGCTGGGCCGGGCGCAGCGAGTGATCCTCGCGGGTCACCTGGACACGGTGCCCATTAAATCGAATGTCCCCGCTCGCTGGAGCGACGATGGCGCGGAGCTCATTGGGCGCGGCACCGTGGACATGAAGGCCGGCGTCGCGGTGTTCCTTGCGCTCGCGGTGGCGCTAGCTCGGCCCGTTCACGACGTTACGTGGATCTTCTACGACCTTGAAGAGGTGGAATCCAGCCGCAACGGCCTTGGCCGTTTGGCGCGTGCCCATCCTGAGTGGCTCCACGGTGACCTGGCAATCCTGGGCGAGCCAACGTCGGGCATTATCGAGGGCGGTTGCAACGGCACTCTGCGCGCGGACATCGTGATCGCTGGCCGCGCCGCACACAGCGCCCGCTCCTGGAAGGGCGTCAACGCCATTCA
>CAYMRO010000222.1:0-3284 GCA_964392875.1 uncultured Demequinaceae bacterium | reverse complement strand
CGAATAGGACCCGACCCCCGCAGAACGTCGAGCGGGTCAAGGTATTCGTTGCCGCGCCGCACGCCCCAATGGAGGCACGCGCGCGGCGCGCAATGCGAACCCGCCAATTCCAGAGTCCCCACCGGCTCGCCCTGGGAGACAACGGCGCCGGCACGCAATCCCGCATCAACGGGCTCCAGCGTGGAGCGCAGCCCAGACGGGTGCACCACCACCACAATTCCGCGCCCCGCCACTCGCCCCGCGAACGTAACAACGCCAGCACCAGGGGAGTGCACGTCCTCTCCCTCGCCCAGCCACACATCGACACCGCGGTGGCCGGAGCCCCATTCGGAGGCAGGCCGCTCAAACAGCGCGGCGATGTTCATGACCGCGGGCGGGTCTAGCCAGTCGTCGCGCTGAGTTTTCGCGTGGTCCACGCTCCCGCCCGACGCTGCGGCTGAGCCGGCGGGCCAAGCGCCCGCCGCGCTCGCCAAGGCGATCGCCAACAGGGCGGCAGTGAGGCTTCGCTTATGCACGTGACGAAACTGCCGTGCCAAGCAGCAACACGCCAGCGGCGAGGGCCGCGCCTGGGGAGAAACGCCGTGGGGCAACCGACTGGGGACGCGGGTAGCCGCGCCGCCCCGCTTCCGGTACGATTGAACCCGCATCCGGCATGCCCGGGTGACATCGCGCACCATTCGCGTCCCAACTTTTAGGCGGGGCGCGCCGGCGAGGCGAGGTCCGAGGAAACTCGGCGCCGATCCGCGTTGGTGCCAGGGATTCCGTCTCCTGACGGGATCGACAACCGAATCTGCGGAGCCACGTGCCCCGCGCAACACAGCACGCGCATGCGTGCGGATAAGGACTGCCATGGCCGTCGTGACCATGCGTCAGCTGCTCGATTCCGGTGTGCACTTTGGACACCAGACCAGCCGCTGGAACCCCAAGATGAAGCGCTTCATTTTCACCGAGCGCAACGGCATCTACATCATTGACATTCAGCAGTCGCTGACCAAGATCGACCAGGCTTACGAGTTTGTGCGCGACACCGTTGCCCACGGCGGCTCCGTGCTGTTCGTTGGCACCAAGCGTCAGGCGCAGGAAGCGATCGCCGAGCAGGCCGCTCGCGTTGGCATGCCCTACGTGAACGAGCGCTGGCTGGGCGGCATGCTCACCAACTTCCAGACCGTCTCCAAGCGCGTTGCGCGCCTCAAGGAGCTGGAGCTCGTTGACTTCGACGACGTGGCCGGTTCTGGCCGCACCAAGAAGGAACTGCTGATGATGCGCCGCGAGCACGACAAGCTCAGCAAGGTGCTCTCCGGTATCCGCGACATGTCGCGCACCCCTTCCGTGGTGTGGGTGGTTGACACCAACAAGGAGCACCTCGCCGTTGACGAGGCCAAGAAGCTCGGTATCCCCGTTGTTGGCATCCTCGACTCCAACTGCGACCCCGATGAGGTCCAGTACGGCATCCCCGGCAACGACGACGCCATCCGCGCCGTTGGCCTGCTGACCCGCGTGATCGCCGATGCCGTGGCCGAGGGCATCCGCCTGCGCCACACCGCCAAGTCCGGCGAAGAGGCAGAGGTTGAGGAAGAGCCGCTCGCCGAGTGGGAAGAGGAGCTGCTTGGCTCCGCTCCTGCTGCTGACGCCGCTGACGCTGAGGCTCCTGCCGCTGACGCCGCTGCCGCTGACGCCGCTGCCGCTGACGCCACCGCCGAGGCCGACGTTGTTGCCGAGGCAGAGGCCGTAACGGCCGACGCTGCAGCCGCCGACGCCCCCGCTGCCGACGCCCCCGAGGCCGACGCCCCCAAGGCGGCCAAGAAGGCACCAGCAGCCAAGAAGGCTCCTGCAGCCAAGGCAGCCGCCGAGAAGGCCGCTCCCAAGGCAGCCGCCGCGAAGAAGACCACTGAGACCGTCGCGGACGACGAGGCGCCGGCTAAGAAGCCAGCAGCCAAGAAGCCCGCAGCCAAGAAGCCCGCGGCTGAAGCCGCAGACAAGTAAGGATCACCATGGCGAACTACACCGTCGCTGACATTCAGGCACTACGTGAGCGCTCGGGCGCTGGCATGCTCGACGTCAAGAAGGCTCTCGACGAGGCGGATGGCGACCAGGACAAGGCCGTTGAGATCCTGCGCGTCAAGGGCCTCAAGGGCGTAACCAAGCGCGAGGGTCGCTCGGCTTCCGAGGGACTCGTCATCAGCAAGATTGAGGGCGAACTCGGCGCACAGGTCGGCACGCTCATCGAGCTCAACTCGGAGACCGACTTCGTGGCGAAGAACGACAAGTTCATTGCGCTCGCGAACGCGGTTCTCGACGCCACGGTTGCGGCCAAGGCGGACTCCGCTGACGCTGCTCTTGCTGCCACCATTGACGGCAAGACCGTGCAGGAGTTCATCGACGAGAACGCCGGCACGCTCGGCGAGAAGATCGTCTTGCGTCGCGTTGCTCGCATCGAGGCTCCGGCCGTGACCGAGTACCTCCACAAGACCAACAAGGACCTGCCCGCGCAGGTTGGCGTGCTCATCGGCACGGACGCCAAGGCGGCGGAAGTTGCCAAGGACGTCGCGATGCACACCGCCGCGTACTCTCCCGCGTACCTCACGCGCGACGACGCCCCGGCGGACGTCGTGGAGAACGAGCGTCGTGTTGCCGAGGACGTGTCGCGTGCCGAAGGCAAGCCCGAGGCCGCTCTGCCCAAGATCGTTGAAGGCCGCGTCAATGGCTGGTTCAAGGAGAACGTGCTCGTTGAGCAGGCGTTCGCCAAGGACCCCAAGACCACGGTGGGCAAGGTCGTGGACGCCACCGGCGGCGAGGTGACCGCCTTCGCCCGCTTCCGTGTGGGAGCCTAAGCACTAGCCCAATAGCAAACGCAACGCGCCGCCAGGAGGATCGATGACCGAGACCAGTACTGCTGACTCGGCCGATTCCCCGGTGGCGCGTCGCGTTTTGCTCAAGCTGTCCGGCGAGATGTTCGGCGGTGGCGCCGTTGGCCTTGACGCCGACGTTGTGGCGCGCATCGCTCGAGAAGTGGCCGACGCTGTGCGAGCAGGCGTCGAAGTTGCCATAGTGGTTGGCGGCGGCAATTTCTTCCGTGGCGAGGAGCTCAGCCAGCGAGGCATGGAGCGCTCGCGCGCGGACTACATGGGCATGCTCGGCACAGTCATGAACGCGCTCGCCCTGCAGGATTTCCTGGAGCAGGCGGGAGTAGCAACTCGTGTGCAGACCGCCATCACCATGGGCCAGGTCGCTGAGCCGTACATCCCGTTGCGTGCCATTCGCCATCTTGAAAAGGGCCGTGTGGT
>CAYMRO010000221.1:0-3290 GCA_964392875.1 uncultured Demequinaceae bacterium | reverse complement strand
GCATCGCCCGGACCAGCCCGTGGCCGTCCGCGCGCGCGATCGCGGAAGCCCGCAAACTGAGATGCAGGCCGATATCGTCCATCTTCACGATCAGCCCGACCGCGCCGTAAACCCCGATCGTTATCGCAACCGCGACCGCAGCCAGCACCGCCGCTTCCATTACGATCGACATTTCGGGCAAGCCGGCAAGGGCGATGGCCATGATTTCGGCCGAGAGGATGAAGTCCGTCCGGATCGCACCGCTGACCTGACGGGCTTCCAGCTCGGTCGGATCGTCGATCACGGCGACTTCGCTCGCATGGTCATGCCCGCGGATCGCCTCGACGATCTTCTCGGCTGCCTCGAAACACAGATAGCTGCCGCCCACCATCAGGATCGGAGTAATCGCCCAGGGCGCGAATGCACTCAGCGCCAGAGCGACCGGAAGAATGAACAGCAGCTTGTTGCGCATGGACCCAAGCGCGATCTTCCAGATGATCGGAAGTTCACGGTCCGGCGTAAGGCCGACGACGTAACGCGGCGTGACGGCGGTATCGTCGATCACCACGCCCGCCGCCTTGGTCCCTGCGCGGCCCGCGGCTGCGGCGACTCGGGCGGCTGGGTGACCACAGCGGCCGCCAGGCCACGCGAAGCGGCGCGGCCCGACCCTCTGCGCTACCCCCGCCGCCCGCGTGCCTTCGCGGTCACGAGGGACTGCCCGCCGCATCGTCCCCTCTGACGGTCACTTTTCGCGCTCCAGGGGGACGATTGCGCGCTGCGTCCCTCGTGACGACAAATAGGCGGCCCAGCCCAGCCGGCCCAGGCGGCCCACCAATCCGGCCCGACGCTGCGGCAACGTGGGCGGTTGGGTGACCACAGCGTCGGGCAGGCAACGCGAAGGGGCGCCGCCCGGAAACCGGACGACGCCCCTGTTGCGCGTGTTAGTTGATTAGCGTGTCGATGCCGACCGTGGCGAAGTAGATCACGAACGCCGCTGCGGCCACCCACATGAGGGGCTTGATCTCCTTGACCTTGCCAGTGAACGAGTTGATCACCACGTAGGCAACAAAGCCCAAGCCGATGCCTGCGGCGATGGAGTAGCCGAACGGCATGGCAATCATCGTCAGAAACGCCGGAACCGCGATGCGGTAGTCCTGCCAGTCGATCTTGACCGCCGAGCGCAGCATCATGAGACCAACGAGCACGAGCACCGGAGTGGCGGCCTCGAAGGGCACGATCCGCGCGAGCGGTGCCAAGAACACAGCGACGAGGAACGCCAGACCTGTGACGACTGACGCCAGGCCCGTGCGCGCACCGTCACCGACGCCAGACGCGGACTCGATGTATGACGTGTTGGAGGACACGGAAGCCGCACCACCCGCCATTGCGGCAACGGAGTCGACCACGAGGATCGCCTGCGAGCCGTCCGGGATGCCGTCCTCATCGTTGAGGTCCGCCTCTTCGCCAACGGCGGTCATGGTGCCCATGGTGTCGAAGAAGTCCACCACGAGGAGCGAGAAGATGATGAGCAGGACGGTGATGATCGCTGGGCCGTGGGTGAACGGGCCGGTGATGCTGAACTGGCCGAGCAGCGAGAAATCGGGCTTGATGCTCCACTCGAGGTTGTCGAAGGACGGCACCACGAGCGACCAGCCGCGTGGGTTTGTCTGGGTGGATCCCAGGCTCGCGATCGCCTCCACAATGAACGCCAGCACCGTACCCACCAGAATCGTGATGAGCAGGGCGCCCTTCACCTTCTTGGCAAGGAGGATCGCGCCCAGCAAGATGCCGATGACGAAGATCACGGCCGGCCAGCTGTTGAAGCCACCGCCCTGACCGAATGCGCCCGGGGTGGCGCCGCTCGGGTCATCGAGCACGAGGCGTGCGTCCCAGAACGCGATGTACGCGAGGAAAAGGCCGATGCCGGCTGCGATTGCCTGCTTGAGGGCCAGGGGCACCGCGTACAGGAACTTGAGGCGCAGCTTGGTGAGCACCAGCAACAGCACGATGGCACCCTCAATGACGATGAGGCCCATCGCTTCTGGCCACGTGAAGAGGCCGCCGCCAACGAGGCCGAACGTCACGAATGCATTAAGTCCAAGTCCTGCCGCGATCGCGATGGGGAACTTCGCGAGCGATCCCATGAAGATCGTGAGTATGCCGGCAACCAGTGCTGTCGCCGCCGCGACTGCTACATAGTTGGCTCCGTCGGGGCTGCCGCCAATGAAGTTGCCGTCTTTGTCCGGCACCGTCCCGAGGATGAGTGGGTTGAGGACCACGATGTACGCCATCGTGAAGAAGGTCGTGAATCCGCCACGGATTTCCTGACCGGTCGAGGATCCCCTTGCGGTGATCCGGAAGTAGCGGTCCAGTCCTGACTGGGCCACCTCGTTCTCCTTTGTATCTGCCATGACGGAATACTGGCAGTAACCAGGCGGTTAGCGCGCGCCGAGCGGGCGAATTGTCCGCAATTTTCAGGCGCAGCTGACGATGGCTTGCGCCTTGCCGAGCACGCGGGCTCCTTGGAACTCCACCGACACGTCGATACGGGCGCTGTTGAGCTCCGGATCGAGCGCGCCAACGGAGGCCGTCACGGTCGCGAGCGCGTGCCCCGGATTGGGCACGGCGATGGGCCGGGTGAAGCGTGCCTGGAAGTCTTGGACGTTCCCGGGCCCAGCCCATTCCTCCACCACAGATGCCGCGATGCCCATGGTGAGCATGCCGTGCGCGATGACGCCGGGCAGTCCTACTGACTGCGCGAACACGTCGTTGTAGTGGATGGGGTTGAAGTCTCCTGAGGCGCCCGCGTAGCGGACCAACGTGTCGCGGCTGATCTCGACTTCGCGGCTCGCCACTACTTGCCCCACCTCGAGGCCTGCAAACGCCGGCCGGTTCTCGTCGCTCATGCGTCTTCCCTCACTGCCAAGGTGGACAGCACCGTGGCTACAGGGTTGCCGTCCGCATCGGCCAGCTCCGCGCGAGTGGTCACCATCGCGATGCCAGCACGAGGCGGGGTGATCTTATCGATGTGCACCGTGGTGGAGATGACGTCACCAGCCACGATGGGGCGGTGATGGGTGAATCGTTCGTCCGCGTGGACCACGCGCGTGAAGTCAACGCCAACCTCGGGGTCAACGACCACATGGAACTCCGCGCGCTGCGCAATCACCACCGCGAATGTGGTTGGTGCCACGAGGTCTTCGTAGCCCTCCGCTCGCGCTGCCTCAACGTTGACGTGGGCAAATGACCTGGCATCCACGGCCTCCGCGAACTCGCGCATCTTGACCCTGGTGACCTCGTACGGCTCGTGG
>CAYMRO010000220.1:0-3293 GCA_964392875.1 uncultured Demequinaceae bacterium | reverse complement strand
CCCACTGCGGAATACTCCCCTAGCGCTGCTTCTTGACTGCGCCCGATTCTTGTCTAGGCCCGATTCTTGTCTAGGCCCGATTCTTGTCTAGGCCCGATTCACGCTCCTGAGGGACCACGACCGCGCACGTCCCTCTCGACGGCGAATATTCACGTTCCAGGGGGATGAACGGCGGTGAGACTTCGCGGTCCCGCTGAAACCGCCACGCGCGCGGCGCGCAATCAGCCGTTAAGGGTTGCTGCCAGCTTCGGGGCCAGCGCCTGGAACGCCAGCGCTCGGTGGGAGATTAGATTCTTCGCCTCTGGGCTCAGCTCCGCGTTGCTCACGGTTTGCCCGTCGGCGATGAAGATGGGGTCGTACCCAAAACCATTTGTGCCCGACGCTTCCCTCGCCAAGCGCCCCCGCATAGTTCCAATTTCCACGAGTTCCGTACCGTCCGGGGTCACCAGCACCGCGGCGCACACGAAGGCCGCGCTGCGGTGGGCGGCCGGGATGTCGGCCATCTGCGCCAGCAGCAGCTCAAGGTTTGCGCCATCCGCGCCGTGACTTCCAGACCACAGCGCGGAGAAGATGCCTGGCGCACCACCCATGACGTCAACGGCGATACCGGAATCGTCCGCGATCGCGGGCAGACCAGAGAATTCGGCCAGCTCACGCGCCTTGATGAGCGCGTTTTCGGCGAACGTCACCCCGTCCTCCACGGGCACGGGTGCACCGAGTTCGCCTGCGCTCACAATGTCCTCACGCACCAGCCCGGGCACCAGCGGCGCAAGGATCGCCAGTATCTCGCCCACCTTGTGGGCATTGTGAGTAGCGAGTGCGAGGCGCGCCACGTGTCAGCCCAGCGGCTGCGCGAGCACCGCGGCCTGGAGCCGCGCCAGTTCCGCGTTCCCGGCAGCGGCGAGCGCGAGCAACTCATCCAGCTCGCCCCGCGAGAAGGGCGCGCCTTCCGCGGTCCCCTGCACCTCCACAAAACCGCCAGCAGCGGTCATGACCACGTTCATATCTGTCTGGGCGCGCACATCCTCCACGTAGGGCAGATCAAGCATCGGGACGCCATCAATGATGCCAACCGAAACGGCCGAAACCGAACCCAGCAAAGGCTCTTTACCAGCGCCGATGGCTCCCTTGGCGCGTCCCCAGGCAACGGCGTCGGCCAGTGCAACGTAGGCGCCGGTAATGGCGGCCGTGCGCGTACCGCCGTCCGCGTCAAGCACGTCGCAGTCCAGCACAATCGTGTTTTCGCCAAGGCCCTTGACGTCGATGATGGCGCGCAGCGAGCGCCCAATGAGCCGCGAGATCTCGTGCGTACGGCCGCCGATCTTGCCGCGCACGGACTCGCGATCGTTGCGCGTGTTGGTGGCACGCGGGAGCATCGAGTATTCGGCCGTCACCCAGCCCTCACCGCTGCCCTGCTTCCAGCGCGGCACGCCTTGCGTGAACGACGCCGAGCACAGCACGCGCGTCCCGCCAAAAGTCACCAGGCACGAGCCCTCCGCGGCATGCTGAAAGCCGCGCTCAAAACCGATGGGGCGGAGCTGGTCAAAGGCGCGGCCGTCCGCGCGCGTGATCGTTGTGCCGGTGCTTGTCATACACCAGAGCCTAGTGCTGGCTCAGAGCTCGTAAACGTGCCCCGGCAAGGCATGCACGGCACCGGGCACATGCCCGTGCACTTGCGCCATCGTTTGGTCCGGCGACACCCAGGAGGCGATGTGCGTGACTACCACCTTTGAGGCGCCCGACGCTGCGGCCAGTCTCCCCAGATCCTCACCATTCATGTGGATACCAGGCGGGTTCGCGAGGCGATGCGCCCACCCCGCCTCTCCCAACAGCAGGTCGCAGCCGCGCGCCAAATCGTCCACCTCGGTGCAGCGATCGGTGTCACCCGTAAAGACGAGCGTGGCCCGTCCCTGGTACGGCGACGGCCCCTCGATCCGATACGCGAGCGCAGGTACCGGGTGATACGCGCGGGCAACACTGATGTCGAACGGGCCGAGCGAGACGCGCGCGCCGTGTTGAAGTGCAGTGAAATCAAAGGCGCTTAGGTCGTTGTTCGTGGGGTCCGGACCGGTGTCGCCGCCAATCTCCAGAACGCGCCGGTCAATTCCGGGCGGCCCAAATAGCGCCATGCGGGGCAGCCCCTCGTCCTTTGCTGGGCCGTAGCGGCGCAACACGGAGAGGGCGCCAAGGTCCGCGCAATGGTCTACATGGCCATGCGAGATGAGCACCGCGTCAACGCGGCACGGATCGCAATATCGTTGCAATGGCCCAATGGCACCCGCGCCAAGATCGAGCACTAGGCGCCACGTGCGCCCGTTGGCCTGCGCCTCGAGGAGGTAGCAGGACGCTGGCGACTCGGGGCCCGCCACGGATCCCGCGGAGCCGATGACCGTGAGCTTCACAGCACATCCACCGCGGTCACCACCGGGCCAAGGAAGCGCTGTGCGAGCGCCTGGAAGTTCTGGTGCGGGCCCGTTGCGAAGAAGCGGTGGGCGGCGATGGAGTCGGTTGGCGCCTCGAGTCCGTTGGCCGCGAGCGCCCGATACACATCAATGGCCGTCTCCGTGGCTGAATCCACGAGGGTGACGTCCTCCCCCATGACGTAGCTGATGGCGCCGGCGAGCATGGGGTAGTGGGTGCACCCAAGGATCACGGTGTCCACGCCGGCCGCGGAGAGCGGCGCCAGGTACTCGCGGGCCACCTCCACCACCTCGGGGCCGCTCGTGATCCCCGCCTCCACCAGTTCCACAAACCGTGGGCACGCTTGGCTCGTCACCGTAATGTCCGGCGCCCCAGCAAGGGCGTCGTCATAGGCGCCCGACGTGACGGTTGCGACCGTGCCGATCACGCCAATGTGGCGGTTGCGTGACAACGCCGCTGCGCGGCGAACAGCGGGCACGATCACCTCGACAACGGGCACTCCGCGTTCCTTGGAGAAACGCTCGCGGGCGTCACGGAGCACCGCGGCCGAAGCCGTGTTACAGGCGATTACCAGCAGTTTCACTCCGTCATCAACCAGCTCGTCCATGATCGTCAGCGCGTGCTTGCGCACGTCCGCGATGGGCAGCGGACCGTAAGGGCCGTTGAGAGTGTCGCCAACGTAGTGGATGGACTCGTGCGGCATCATGTCCATCATCGCGCGGGCCACGGTGAGCCCGCCCACGCCTGAGTCGAACACGCCAATGGGCGCCGTCGCTTTCAACGATGCGGCATTAAGTGACTCAGACATCGGTCTCCTCGCTAGTGCCAGCCATGCAGTCCACAAGGGATCCTTGCAGCCACGTCAGGGCCTG
>CAYMRO010000219.1:0-3324 GCA_964392875.1 uncultured Demequinaceae bacterium | reverse complement strand
GGCCAAAGCCTGGCAAAGACAGATCGGTCTCCGTGGCGAAGAATTCACCGGTGCTCGTATTGACAGGGTCGGCTGCGCAAGCATCCGCGCAGTACTGCGCGGAATTGGCGCCTCCGAGGCTACCGAACCACCAAATGTCGCCGGGGACAACCAGTTGGTTGCTCTCTGCCACGATCTCGGTGTACGAGCGACCGGTACGCGGCGACGTGTATGTCGCTTCAATCTGCGCCTGGTACGTCTTCACGCTCGCACAAGGTCCACTTATTTGCGCTTCGCCCGAGAGATCCCAGAAGTCCGTCTGATACGAGCCGGTGTCATACAGCAGTTTCCGAAGTGTTTGATTGGTTGTGATGTAGGCGACAGAGCTACCGGGACTAATCACCTCCCCGTACCAATTGTGCTCCTGGTCAAATAGACCGGTGCAGCGGCGCTTGCTGAATGTGCCCATGGAAATCTCGAGACTTGCCCAAGCCTTCTCCCTAAAAACTTGGACTAATGAGCTCTGACCCACACGAACGCCGGTGGGGTCATCGGCGCGCGCGACGTAAGCCCTCACGTAATGGGTTCCCGTGTCGGGTATCTCAGCAAAGGCAAAATGGGTCGTGCACGTTACGCGGCCCCCGTCGTACGCGTTCCCCGTACACCGTTGACGCAACCCATGGGGTGGGGTGATCTGGCCAGTCGGTAACGTGTAAGAGTCCCCAGTGCCGATCATCGTATCGAAGACATCCTCGATGAAGACCTCGTAGACGCCGCCTGTTGGGTAGGTGGACTGGTTGGCCTGAAACTCCACCGTTCCAACGTGGCGCGTGTTTGCCTGAGTCGCTGTCCAGGTAAAGGTCCACGGCGCCGGTGCAACGGTGACCACGTTGGAACTCGCGACCGCTCCGTCCGCGATCATCCCTGGAGGAGCAATCACGGCTAGGTAGTTGTGCTCTCGCAGTTGCTTGTCCGCAAGTATCGTGGCCCCGCACGAATACTCCCCAGGCGACTCGTAGTGCATTGAACTTGAACCGCAGGTCAACACCGGCGCACCAGTGGTCTGGTCGATCACGTAGAGCGCCTTGCCTGTGGTTGAAGTAAGCACGTTCCCATTGGCGTAAGCCGTAAGCGTGTATTTGCCGCCCGTCTTCACTGAGCTCACGGACGACACGAGACGCACATTCCAGGCGGTGCCCAGAACATTCACCGTGTTGCTACGCGTGATCTCAGTCACGTCACCCGCTACGGTCCTCTTCAGAATTGCTACATAGCCTGCGTCCAAGGAGGAGGCGGTGACCTGGGTCTTCATCGAACAGATGTACTCGCCATTGGAAGATGAAAGTCCCGTACACGTCCCCACAACGGCGCCGTTGTCTGCACGCTGCACTTCAACAGCGAATCCCCACCCCGTGCCGAGCGACATATTCGAGTGGACGGTAAGGGTCGCCGATTCGTCAGGACGCACCACAGGTTTGGAGGCCTGAAGACTCACCACAAACGGTCGCGGGCTCACGATCACGTCGTTTGACACCGCCAACGCCGGTGTTGGCGCAGAAAGGTCGTAGAGCTCAGCGCGGTATGTGCGCGCATCACCATAGAAGTAAGACATCGCGGTGTTGCACGTGTACGCACTTGAAAGCATGGCCGTTGTGGCGCACGTGCCAACCACGGCGTCCGTCCCCACATCGAGTAGGCGCACCCGCCAGCGACTCGCGACGTTGTCAAGATCCTGACTCGTTATCAACTTGAGGGTGAAGGCGCGCCCGGTGTCAAGATCCGTGTAGTTGGACGAGAGCGTAAGGGTCCAGCCATTTGGCGTTACGGTTACAGCTGATGAGACGCTCCCTGATTGCCGTGCTACGTATTGCTCGGGGGTCGTCGCGATAAATGATGTGGTGGCTGCGCAAGTTGTACCGGTGGTGCACGACTTAACGACAGCGTCGTCCGATACGCGGACGATTTCCATGGGAACTGCCGCGGTGGCGGCTACCGTTGTTGTCCCCGTAACTGTGAAGTTGACCCCCGTGTTGACTTTCGCGGGAGCAACCACGCTCAAAGTAGGCTCCACTACGGTCGCAAGTGGAAAGACACCTCCGGGGAGCGGTGCAACCGCCCCGGCACCGGTCGTACCCATTGTCTGCGGCGAATTGCTCACAGCTCCCGTGGGCGATGCGAGCAGGAAGAGCGTCGCTGTTACGGCCGCCGCTGTGATTGCGCGAATTGCAGATGATCGTGGCATGTTTCCCCCTGGCACTAAATGGCGTCTACTGACGCGATGCTAGCGCGGCGCGAGACTTCGCGAAGGGTGAAGCGAGGTTTATGACACGAGTGGGGTCCAGCTGCGGCTGGTCAGCGTCGCCCCTCGCGCCTCCCGGACCTCCGCGAATTGGTGGATCCCGTCAGCATTTGGCCGCGATTCCTTACGCGACGCACCAATTCGCGGAAGGTGGGGGCGCGGGGCGAGCGCGGGGCGAGCGCGGGACGGGCGCGGGATGGGCGCGCACCCCCCGCACCCACCTCCCGCCCCACTCTCACCGCGCGTAGCGCGCCAAGATGTGGTCCCGCTCGGCCTCCGGCACGCCTTCATGAAGCCGGGCCGCGTTAAGAACGCGATCCCATGCGCGTGAGGCGCCCACTATGCCCGGGACCAGTTGCTCCGATCGCCGAATGAACGCGTCAAGCACCTCCGCCAGCGACTCTTCCTCGTCGGGCGAGTAGAACTTCTCATGCCCAACCACCAGCCGGGTGCGCGCCACGTCCGCTTCGGGCGGCCCCGCTTGCGCGTTCATCCAATCAATGATGACGGGGCCATCAATCACGTCGGGGCCTGTTGACCACATGACGTTCGCGTCATGAAGGTCCATGTGGCAAAGCACGCGCTCGCAGTTCTTGGTCAGCCGCTCCAGATCGCGCAGCGCCGCCATCGCAAGCGAATCCGGCATCACGCTGTCGCGAATCTGGAATCCCAAAAACTCCTCCGGCGTGATGAGTTCCGGGCTTGGCACCTGGCGGATCTGGTGCTGCAGTTCCGCCAGCACATAGCCCACATGCTCGGGCCCGACGCTCTGGGCACGTCGCGCGAGTTGCTCGCCTTCAACATAGGCGAAAGTTAGCGAGGCAGGTGTCTCACCAGCGTTGTCAGCGAGCAAAGCGGCCACGGGCAAGCCCGCGGCCATAGCTACTCGAGTTCCGTCCGCTTCAAGGTGGCCAACGATGTCGAGCATCCGCGGGTCGTAAGTCTTCACCACCGTGCCCGGCGCGCCGCGGGTGAGGACTGCCGTCGCGCCCCGCGCCACCACCTCGCCCTCAACCCACGTCATCCGTACGTATCCCGTGGCCCGC
>CAYMRO010000218.1:0-3337 GCA_964392875.1 uncultured Demequinaceae bacterium | reverse complement strand
CACCACCTCCAAAGAGATTGCCATCGGTTCCGGCACCTTCGCCCCGTGCGACGCGGACGGCGTGAACGTGTCGTACGACTACACCAAGTCCGGTGCGAACTTCATCATCAACGAAGTGACCATCAGCGGCATTGACACTGCGTGCAACGGCGAGGCGATCGCGTTCTCGCTCGGCGACGCCACAGGCGATGAACTCTTCGCTACGAGCGGCACCGTAAGCGGCGCAGAGTTCACATCCGACGCCACGGCAAAAGCGATCAGCATCGCCACCGACCTGGGCGACGCAACCGTGATCATCAGCGGATAGTTCGCATGAACACTGAGCGGATCACCGTCAGCTCCGGCGCCTCGCGCCGGGGCTGGCGGTTGCTGACCTCGGCGGCGGCATGGGCGGCTCTCGCTGTTGCCGCCTTCCTTGTGTGGCCAGCTTCGCTCGGCGGCTCAACGTCGTTCGTCTTTGTCTCCGGCGAGTCCATGACGCCCGGTTACCAGCCGGGTGACCTGCTCATTGCACGCAAGGGCGAGCCCGCTGTTGGCGACGTCATCGTCTACGCCCCTGAGGGCTTTGGGGGCGCACAAATCGTTCACCGCGTCATCGGCGGCGATGCCACTTCCGGCTGGTCTGTCCAAGGTGACGCCAATTCATTCGTTGACCCTTTCAACCCACAAACCGAGGAGGTGCGCGGCATCGTGGTCATGCACTTTCCGGGAGTAGGAATCTTCATGCAGGTGCTGCTCAGCCCGTTCTTGTGGTTCAGCTTGCTCCTGATGGCCGCCGCGATCGTGGTGTGGCCGGCGCGCGCGGAGCGCGAGCCGCTGCCTGCAGGTGCGCCATGATGCGGCGGCGTCTTTTCGCTGCGGCTGCACTTGTTGCCGTCGCGTTCGGCGCGGTGCTCGGACTTACCGGCAGTGCCAGCGCAGCCAAGCTCGCTGTCAGCACGGCGCCTCAAATCACCCTGAGCACCTTGCAGCAATGCGCTGCATCCATGAACGGCACCACGCCCGTCATCAACACGGCCTCCGCGGGTGCGAGCACCGTGACGGTCAGCAGTCTTCCAGCGGCGTGTGCAGGGCTGCCGATGTCCATCAACTTGCACAACTCCTCAGGCGCGATCATTGCTCACGGGACCACGGCATCGGCCGCTACCTCGCAAACCGTGAACGTTGGCACCTACAACGCCACCTCTGTCACTTACGCGATCGCCACCATCGATGGCTGGGTGTTCCCCACAGCCTGGAAATCTGCCATCGTCACCAACGGCTGCGTTGGGCTGGACGCGAGCGGCAACCCCACGAGCTACGCCTGCACGCTCACATTGGGCACGGTCACCACGTGGAAGGCCGGCGACTACTGGTACTCGCAGTTCCAGTTCTCGGCGCAAACCACGGCGCCGCTGTGGAAGGTGATCTTCAACTTCGCGGACACCACCAAGTTCCAGGGCTTTACGCCAACGGTGGTCCTGGACAGCCAGAACGTTGCGCTCGCCCCCGGCTACTCGTGCTCGCAACTGCCGGTGTTCATGGGAGTTGAGGAGAACCCAGGCTGGGGATCACCCAATGGCGATCTCACCATCACCAACAATCCCGCGGAAAAGACCAACCCCGCATCGCTGTGTAACTAGCGGGCGGCGCGGGCTCCACTTTGTGCCGCAGCGCGCTACGCCACGGCCCACCGAATCGGCTGGGCGCCTTGAGCGGCGAGGAGCGCATTCACCCTGGAAAAGGGCTGGGAGCCAAAGAATCCGCGAGACGCGCTGAGCGGGGAGGGGTGTGCGCTCTCCACGCGCGGAACTTCGCCTAGTAGCGGCGCCAAGCCCTGCGCATCGCGCCCCCACAGCACCGCCACGAGCGGGCCGCCGCGCTCCACAAGCGTGCGGATCGCGTGCTCGGTGACGTGCTCCCAGCCCTGTCCGCGATGGCTCGCGGGTGCCCCGGGACTCACCGTGAGAACGCGATTGAGCAGCATCACTCCTTGCGACTGCCACGCGGTGAGATCTCCGCTCGCGAGCACCTCGCCCGTGTCCGCAGCCAGTTCCTTGGCCATGTTCTGCAGTGAGCGCGGCAGCGGGTGGCCCCGCGGCACCGAGAACGAGAGCCCAACGGGATCGCCCGGCGTTGGATACGGGTCTTGGCCAACCACAAGCACCCGCACCTCGCTGAGGGGAGACTCGAACGCTCGCAAAATAGCGTGGGACGCTGGCAAGTAACCGCGACCGGCCGCATTCTCCGCGCGCAAAAAGCTGCCCAACTGGGCGAGCGTTGGCGCCATCGGCTCAAGGGCGCTCGCCCAATCCGGGGCCACCTGCTCGCGCCACGACGCCATGGCGCCACCCTAGCCGTCTGCGCAACCACCGCGTCGGGTCTAAATGACACCGATGTGATTCGCGAGTATTGTGGCGACCAAAGGAGGACCATGGACAACGCCACTCGCGCCTTGCAAGGCACGCACGTGCCGGCCGTGAGCGCGCGCGACGCCCAAATCCTCACCTTTGAGCGGCAGTGGTGGCGCTACGCAGGAGCCAAGGAAGACGCGATTCGCGAACTCTTCTCCATGAGTGCCACCCAGTATTACCAGGTTCTCAACGGCCTCATCGATACCGAGGCAGCCCTCGCGCATGACCCCATGCTTGTGAAGAGGCTTCGCCGGATGCGCTACGCGCGCACTCGCGGCAGGGCTAAGCAATGGGCGGACTGACCCGGGGTATTCTTCACCCGTGAGCGCCCCGTACCCGCCAGACGAATTCGATGAGATCGCCAAGCGCGGAGGTCCCGTAGGCGTGCACCGCGCACCCCGCCCCTGGTGGTCGCGCCTCGTTGCACCCGTGGTGGTGTTCCTCATCGCGGGCGCCGTTGCGTTCCTCGTGGCCACCTACCTGTGGAAGCAAGAGGTCGTCACGCCGGAGGAGCCAACGCCCACGATCGAGGAGACCGTCCAGTCCACGGTCACGTCGTCGCCAGAGCCAACGGTCAGCACGCCCACGTCTGTTCCGCCCACCGAGAGCGCCACCCCAACCCCAGTAGTGCAGTTCGACGCTAAGGTGGCGGTTCTCAACGCTTCCGGCATCTCTGGGCTGGCTGCCAAAAACCAGAAGATTCTGGAGAACGGCGGTTTCACCAAGGTCACCGCGGGCAACGTGACGGGGGACAAGCCCGACGCCAACGTGGTGGTCTACGCGAGTGAGGACCTCAAGGCTACGGCTGAGGAAGTCGCCAAGGAGCTCGGTATCGACTCCGTTTCCCTCGACGTTCCGCAATCGGGCGCCAAGGTCGAGGCCATCCTCGTCACCGACCCATCCAAGTAGCGCTTCCGCGCGCGGCGTAATGACGTGGTGCGCGT
>CAYMRO010000217.1:0-3371 GCA_964392875.1 uncultured Demequinaceae bacterium | reverse complement strand
CGGGCCGCTTGCGCGGAATGCCCGCGGAGACGATCGCTCCGCGGCGCGACGACCTCGTGGCCGCGCTGGACCTCGACAGCGCGGCCGGCACTCTCGTCATGGACTACTCGGCGGGAATGGCCAAGAAGATCGCGCTGGCATGCGCGCTGGTGCACGCCCCGCGCGTGCTGGTGCTCGACGAACCCTTCGAGGCCGTTGACCCCATGAGCGCCACCGCCATCCGGCGCATCCTCATCGACTTTGTTGGCGGCGGCGGCACCGTGGTGATGTCGAGCCACGTGATGGCGCTGGTGGAGCGGCTGTGCACGCACGTTGCGGTGGTTGGCGCGGGGCACGTCCTTGCGGCGGGCGAGATTGACGAAGTCCGTGCCGGCAGCGAACTCGAGGACCGCTTTGTGGAGCTCGTGGGCAACGAGCGTGAACACCGGGATCTGACGTGGTTGCGACCGTCCTAGGCCTGCGATTGCGCTCCATGCGCCACCTCCTAGCGCGCGAGTGGTGGCGCATGCTGGTGCTCATCGCGGCGTCCATCTGGCTCGTCACGTTGATACCCGCAGTGGTGTGGGCGCAGCGATCGCTCTATGGCGCTGCGGTGGACACCAGGATGGCCGCGCTCGCCGCCCTGGGCTCGGTGTGCGCCGTAGGTTGGGCGCTCGTACCGGTGCTGGTGGCCGGCGGCGACGACACTCTGGATCCACGCCGTTTCACGGTCTTTGGCGTCAACGCGTCTCGCATCATGCCTGGCCTCGTGGTGGCGTCGCTCATCACGTTGCCCGCAATCTTCTTTGGCTTCATGTGGCTCACGCTGGCGTCCAGCTGGTTTGCCGAGGGTGCGTTGGTGGGCACGTTTGCGCTGGTAGGCGCCCTCGTGCAGACCTTGTCGCTCGTTGCGCTGGCCAAGGTGTGCGCGTCGTGGACCGCGCGGGTGTTCGCCAATCGGCGTGCCCGAGCGTTCGGGTTTGCCGTGAGTTTTCTGGCCCTCATCGTGTTCTCATACCTGGCATGGCGCGCGCTGCACCGCGGCCTCGATGTTCTCTTCGAGACCGATTTCAACGTGCTCATCGACGCCCTTGCGCCCACCCCGGTTGTCTCCGCGCTCACCGCACCAGCGGCAGCCGCAAACGGTGACTGGGCGCTCGCATGGCTGGGGCTAGCGCTCAGCATTGCGTGGACGGTTGCCCTCCTCGTGGCCTGGCGCGCCACGGTTGCGCAGGCGCTCGTGACCCCCATTTATCGCAGTTCTGGTTTGCGTTCACGGCCCGACGCCGTGGTCACCGCAGGCAAAGGCGTTCCGTTTCTCTCCGCTGGCGATCGCAGTGGCCCCGCGGGTGCCGTTTACGCACGCATCAGCCGTGCATGGCGTGGAGACCCGCGTTATATCAGCGGACTCGCGGCCGTCATCTTGCTCCCCGCGCTGTTCGTTGCCGTAGTAGTTCCGGCCCTCGACCTGGATCCGCGGTGGGCTCTCGCCGCACCGTTCGTGCTCGCCATCTCCATTGGCTGGGGCCGTCACAACGACGTTGCGTTGGACTCGTCTGCCTTGTGGATGGACGTTGTCGCCGGCGTGCGTGGAGGCGCCGTGATGCGCGGCCGATTCGCGGGAGTGATGATGTGGTCCCTGCCCCTGGTGGCGGTGGCCTCCGCCGTGACCGCAGGCTGGGCGGGGCACTGGGAACTGGCGCCCGCGATCATCGGTGCGTCGTGTGGCGCGCTAGGCGCGTCGCTTGGGATTTCGGCGATCACCTCTGTGCTGTTGCCGTATCGCACCCCAGCTCCCGGTGAGAATCCGTTTGGTGCGGAGGTGGGCTCCGTGGGGGCCGGGCTGGTTGGTCAGCTTGCGTCCTCGGCCGCAACGTTCGTGCTGCTCCCATTCGTCATCGTTCCGGCAATTCTTGCCGTGGTGGTGGACTCCCGCTGGGGGATCCTCGCAACGGTAGGAGGGCTGGGGCTTGGTGCTGCCATCTACGTTTACGGGCTCCACGTTGCGGGGCGCATGTACAACGCGCGGGCGGGCAAGTTGCTCGCCGCTGTGCGCTGACAGTCCGTTGCGGCATCGGGTTACGATGTTGCGATGACTGTCACACCAGAGTCCCCTCAGCCTCAGCCGCAGCAGCCGCAGGGTGGCACGGCGACCATCGAGCGCACGGACACGCACGAGCTCACCGAGCCGGGCGACCGCGAACGCTTCTCGCACTACGTGCGCAAGGAGAAGATCGTGGAGTCCGCGCTGAGTGGCGATCCGGTGATTGCGCTGTGCGGCAAGGTCTGGGTCCCGGGCCGCGACCCCAAGAAATTCCCCGTGTGCCCCGCGTGCCAAGAGATCATCGACGGGCGCTTTGGCCCGGAGGACAACGGCGAGTAGCGCAGGCCCTGTGCCATCGCGCTCGTAGGCTGTTCCCGTGGATACGCAGCGAGACGTTGACTACGGCAGCTCCGTAGCCACTCGCACCGACGATCCATGGGTCACGATCGTCTGGAACGATCCCGTCAATCTGATGAACTACGTGACCCACGTATTCCAGGTCCACTTTGGCTTCACGCTGGAGGTGGCAACCAAGCACATGCGCGAGGTTCACGAGAATGGCCGCTCGGTGCTGAGCACGGGGCCACGGGAAACGATGGAAGCGGACGTGCAGGCGATGCATTCCTACGGCTTGTGGGCAACGTTGCAGCGGTCCGGCGAATGAAACAGTTCCGGATGGTTGGGGCCGATGCCGTTGCCGAGCTTGACGATGAAGAGCGCTTGGTGGTGGCGCGCATTGTGGCCGACGTTGCGCTGCTGCTGGGAGCAGACGCGTTCGGCGAGGGCTATGACGATCCCGCTCCCGAGCGGGATGACGTTGACAGCCTGTTCGAGTATTTGAGGGGATTCGAGGAGTCCATCCGCGAGCCCAGCGATCCGGCAATCTTGCGCCTCTTGCCCAACGCCGCACCCACGGATCGTGAGGTGGCCAACGAATTCCGACGCTTCACCGACGGCGAATTGCGCGCCACCAAGACCAAGCGGCTGCGCCGCATCTGGGACCAGCTGAGCAGCGACGTCGCCAGCCGCAACAGTGACGAGTGGATAGTTCCGGCCGACGAATTGCTCGCCACCGCGGCGGCGCTCACCGATATCCGGCTCGTCTTGGCATCCCGGCTGGAACTCGTCTCGGATGACGACGCGGACCAACTCCACCTTGAGATCGACCTGGCGACGCAGGCACTCGAATCAGACGACGAGAACGCGGTGCCCGTGGACCACGAGCGCGTGTGGCTGGGAATGCTCTATCAGGCCCTGACGTGGCTGCAAGGATCCCTTGTGGACTGCATGGCGGGCACTAGCGAGGAGACGGATGTCTGAGTCACTTAGTGCCGCATCGTTGAAAGCG
>CAYMRO010000216.1:1680-3400 GCA_964392875.1 uncultured Demequinaceae bacterium | reverse complement strand
ACTTCTACGGCAACGTCATTGGCTCGGACCAGAACGAGGAAGCCAAGATCTGGATCGAGCCCCAGGGTTACTGCATCATGGGCGGCATCGGTGTTGATGACGGCAAGGCGATTCAGGCGCTGGACTCGGTGCGCGAGCGGCTCAACACGCCGCACGGCATCGTGCTCCTCAACCCCGCATTCACCGAGTACCGGGTTGAGCTTGGCGAGGTATCGACGTACCCGCCCGGCTACAAGGAGAACGCGGGCATCTTCTGCCACAACAACCCGTGGGTCATCATCGCGGAGACCATCGTTGGCCGTAACGAGAACGCCTGGGAGTACTGGAAGCAGATCACGCCCGCGTACCGCGAAGAGATCTCCGAGGTGCACAAGCTGGAGCCTTACGTCTACGCGCAGATGATCGCGGGCAAGGACGCGTCTCGTCACGGCGAAGCCAAGAACTCGTGGCTCACGGGCACGGCATCGTGGAACTTTGTTGCCGTCTCCCAATACCTGCTGGGCGTACGCGCCGACTGGGACGGCCTCATTGTTGACCCGTGCATCGGTGCTGAGGTGGGAGAGTTCACCGTGCGTCGGACCATCCGTGGCGCCACGTATGAGATCCACGTAACCAACTCCGGCTCTGGCCGCGCGTCACTGGTTGTAGACGGCGTGGCTATCGAGGGGAATACCGTGCCGTATGCGGCAGCTGGCTCGGTGGTGCGGGTGGAGGCCACCAGTTAACCGGGGAAGAACGGTATCCGGGCCGATGTCGTGGCTGGGCTACCATCTTCTGATACCCCTGCGCTGGCGGGGGTTTTGTTTAGAGGAGCACGATCATGTCGTCTGAACCTGTTTGGCTCACACCCGCTGCGCTTCAGCGACTGCGAGATGAACTCGCCAATCTCACCGACGGCCGCGACATCAATGACGACCAGCGCGCCCGCGTCGCTGAACTCTCCACCCTGATTGCGCGCGCGGAGGCGTCGAGCAAGCCCGACGACGGCCTCGTGGAGCCAGGCATGCGAGTGACGGTCACGTTTGACGACGACGGTTCCACCTCGGAGTTCATCTTTGGTTCCCGCACCTTGCTGGGCCTCGACGATTCTCTCGACGTTGCCGTCTACTCGCCAGAGTCTCCCCTGGGAGCGGCCATTGCTGGCAAGTACGTTGGCGACACCGTCACCGTCTCGGCACCCGCTGGCGAACGCTCGCTGACGATTGTCCAAGCGGTGCCCGCCACATGACCCAGCTGCACGAACGGCTCATTCCGGTCTACGACGAGGTAGTTCGTCGCAACGCAGGCGAGGCGGAGTTCCACCAAGCTGTCGCCGAGGTCCTCGAAAGTCTCGGTCCCGTGGTGGCGAAGCATCCGCAGTACGCGGACGCGGAGGTCATCCGTCGCATCTGCGAGCCGGAGCGGCAGATCATCTTCCGCGTGCCGTGGGTGGACGACGCAGGTCAGGTGCAGCTGAATCGCGGCTTCCGCGTGGAGTTCAACTCCGCTCTGGGCCCGTACAAAGGCGGCTTGCGCTTCCACCCCAGCGTGTACTTGGGCATCGTCAAATTCCTGGGCTTTGAGCAGATCTTCAAAAACTCCCTCACCGGCATGCCGATAGGCGGCGGCAAGGGCGGCTCCGACTTTGACCCCAAGGGCAGGTCCGACGCCGAGATCATGCGCTTCTGCCAGTCATTCATGACGGAGCTTTACAGGCACATAGGCGAATACACCGATGTGC
>CAYMRO010000216.1:0-1670 GCA_964392875.1 uncultured Demequinaceae bacterium | reverse complement strand
ATTGGCGTGGGTGGCCGCGAGATCGGCTACATGTTCGGCCAGTACAAGCGCATCACCAACCGTTACGAATCCGGCGTGCTCACCGGTAAAGGCATCACGTGGGGCGGCTCGCAGGTGCGCACCGAGGCAACGGGCTATGGCACGGTGTTCTTCGTTGACCAGATGCTCAAGCGGCGCAACCGCGAACTGGCCGGATCTACCGTGGTGGTCTCCGGATCCGGGAACGTGGCAATCTACGCCGCGGAAAAGGCGTACCAACTGGACGGCAAGGTCATCGCCATGTCCGATTCCAGCGGTTACGTGGTGGACGAGGACGGCATTGATCTGTACCTCATCAAGGACATCAAGGAGCTCCGCCGAGGCCGCATCGCGGACTACGCGACCGAACGTGGCGGCAAGGCGAGGTTCATCGCCGGCGGCAGCGTATGGGATGTGCCCTGCGACGTTGCCCTGCCGTGCGCAACCCAGAATGAACTCACCGTGGCTGACGCCGCCACCCTCATTCGCAACGGCGTGGTGGCCGTAGCGGAGGGCGCAAACATGCCCTGCACGCCCGATGCCGTTCGTGCCTTCCAGGAGGCCGACGTTGCGTTTGCGCCCGGCAAGGCCGCAAACGCTGGCGGCGTGGCCACAAGCGCCCTCGAGATGCAGCAGAACGCATCGCGCGACTCGTGGAATTTCGCCTATACGGAGGAGCGGCTGCACGTCATCATGCGTGACATCCACGATCGCTGCTGCACCACCGCAGAGGAATACGGCGCACCCGGCAACTACGTGCTTGGCGCCAATATTGCGGGCTTCACCAAGGTGGCCGACGCCATGCTTGCCTTTGGCGTGATCTAGCCACAGCGCAGGGTACTTCCTTGACATTTGTTGCGAGTGCCGACAAACTCAACACTGCCCGACGCAGAAGTCGGCAGGGCTCGCAGAGGGGCCCGGTCGCTGGCACAGCTGAAGGCTCGCGTCTGCCACCGGTGGGCGCGGTCACCTCTGCACCCCTGGAGTCATCTATGACCCACTTCACTGCCCAATAGGGCGCTCCCCCAAGTACCGCGAAAACAACTGACGCGTCGCCTGCTGGCGTCGCTGTCTCACGCGCTGGCGCACCGGGGCGCAAGCGCATTCTTGTTCAGTTTCGCCGTGCCCTGCATTGGAGCTGGGCACGGTCAACGCACACCCAAGGAGTCTTCTCACAATGAGGTATTTATCTACCCGAAATAAAGCCGTGACTGTCGCGTCGGCCGCGGCAATGGCGCTCTGCACGTTCGCCCTTACCGCGCCGGCTCTCGCCGATAGCAACGCCGACTTTGTCTCGACCGGCAACTCGTCGGATCCCGCGGCGTTCTCTTGCGTCAACCCTGCTTCGCCCTACAACCAGGGATATTGCCTGGTCACGTCGCGAGATCTCTCGGAAACGCCACTACGCAAGGGCCAGCTGGGCGAGAACTACTACCCTATGAGCCAAACGATTGTGTACTTCTCGAGCGATGGGTTGAAGTGGGGTAGCGCGAATGTCGCACTCAACGAGTCCAGTTTGCTGAGAAGCAACAACAGCGCTCTCACCGGCACCAAGCACTTGTGGGCACCAACCGTGCGAACCCTCTATACGCCAGGAGGACGCGCCGAGCGCCCAGCCCAGAACTACTTCATGTATGTACCCGACCTTCTTG
>CAYMRO010000215.1:0-3430 GCA_964392875.1 uncultured Demequinaceae bacterium | reverse complement strand
GTGGAGATGGCGGGAATCGAACCCGCGTCCGCATGTCCAAACCCAGGTCTTCTCCGGGCGCAGCCTGATTGCTATTTCTCGGCCCCTCACCAACACCAGGCAAGCCGATGAGATGGGCCCAGTCACCTAGAAGTCCCGAGCGCCCCGATGACGAGGGCGATCAGCAAGTTCCCTAGATGACGCCAGGATCCAGGACGGGAACACGCCTGGGCTGACGGACTTCATGGCGCTCGCTTAGGCAGCGAGGGCGAAGTCGGTGCGCTTGGAATCGGCACCTATTGGTTTGCTGGGAACGTTTACGAGATAACCCAACATTCTCGGCCCGCTTCCCCTGGGAAGTAAACACACGTCGAAACCGATCATCCCCTGTGCAGTTATGGGACCAGTCTACCTGCGGTTCCGCGTACTGTCACTGGCCCCCTGGTCACCGGCCGGCGGCCACTGTCACCAGCCGCCGCCACCGCCACCGCCGCCACCGCCGCCGGAGAACCCGCCGCCGCCCCCACCGCTGAATCCAGAGCCGCCGCTCGAGCCAGGCGTTGGCGCGGACACCGCCGCGGAAGCCAGCGACGAGAACTGCGAGATGGTGCCCGTGAAGCCGCTGGACAACGCCCAGAATGACCCCACGGTGTAGCCCGTCATCCAGTTGGGCTCCGCCACGGGGTAGCCCTGCGCGGCGAGGTCTTGGAACTTCTTGGTCCACTGGTCAGCGATCCCAAA
This sequence comes from uncultured Demequinaceae bacterium, assembly GCA_964392875.1. GTDB lineage: Bacteria > Actinomycetota > Actinomycetes > Actinomycetales > Demequinaceae > Demequina. Next base: position 2,710 of record CAYMRO010000215.1, on the reverse strand, counting down.
CGAGATCGCATACGGGAGGAACTTGGAGAAGGTGTCTTGCCCCTCCTCAAACTTGAGCTGATTCGCGTCAGCGGTCCGCAGGAACAGTTCAAAGCCCTTGGACTCGGCGAGCACTCGCGAACCCTCGGCCTTGCGCACGGGCGCCGCGCGCGTGGTGAAGATCAGCACCGCACCTATGAGGATGAGCGGAACGGTCAGGAGGACGGACCCACCGATCTTGGCCACGAAGAATGAGCCAAAGAATCCCACTACAACGAGCAGCGTCCCAAGGCCTCCCCAACCAAGCCTCGTCGATGCCGGGGAACGCGCATACCAGCCCATGGAGACCACGTCCTCATACATCTGGACGGACACGTTCTGCAAAGTCTTGGCGAACGTGGTCTTGAGCTCCGAGAGCAGCACCTGGTCCCGCCCAGCGAAGATTCCATCGAAGAGTTCGCCCTCGTATTTGAGCATCGTGGAGTCCGAGTTCTTGAGCTTCACCAAGCGGTAGTCCTCAGCCTCCACGTGATCAACCCGCAGATAGCCCCGCACAGCGAGATCCACCATCGTTGCGGTGACGTCCGCGGTATCCGCCTTCTCATCCCACAAAGTGCCGATGAGCCCAGGGCGCACATTGGCCGGCGGATCAAACTTGACCGCCACGGGCGGCGCCTTGCGCAGCGCGCGGGTACCACCATCGTCAACGGATGTGGGCGCCAGACCCGGCGTGAGGCCCACGTAATACTCGTCTCGAGTGGCCCGCCACAGGGCCCGCCACAACAGCACCACGCCTGCCAGCAGGATCACCAAGCCGGGGATCGCCCAGCCCCAGTCAAGCCTGAAGGCCCTTGCCGTATCGTTCGCGATCTCCAGGTTTGGTGTGGTGTCAAAACTGCCAGAGGGGTACAGGGTGTCCACCGTCATCGGCTGGCCCGGCGCGAGTTCAGCCTGCGTGAAGGTTGCCCGCGCGCCATCAAGGTTTGACGTATCGCACGGCGAGGCGACTCCCGTTGCACCAGCGAAGCACTGCGCCGCCAGCGCATCAACGTGGCTCGTCACCGTGACCGTTGCATTCGCGATGGGAATGTCCCAGCTGTCGCCAATGGCGTTCCAATAGAACTCATCCGCGTCGATTGGTTGCGAGTCGCCGGGCACCACAGCGTCGGTCACCGCGTTCATCACGTTGTGCACGGTGTAGGTCAGCGTGTAGGTCTGGCTGCCGCTGACGTCGCCAATATTCTCGTCGCCAACGCGCACCACGAGCCAGTAGTCGCCGCCTTCGAGGTAAACGTTCGCGGGCGCGCCGGTGGAGCTCGACGCCGAGACGTCCGTGATGTCATACACACGGTTGTACGTGTCGTCGTAACCCTGCCGCGTGGGGAACGTGAAGTACGGACCGTGCCCGGGGTCGTTGCCAAAATCAAAGTCAATTTCGAGCGTTACCTTCGCCGAGCCGTCGGGCTGGAGGTCGTACGTCTCATCCCAGCGGGTGATGTGGTTGCCCGTGGCATCGGTGCTGGTATTCAGGCCCGACGCTGTGGCTGGGGACGCGGCAAAGATTGCCACTGCAGTTATCAGGCCTGCGGTAATCAGGGAAGCTAGGGGCGCTAGGAGCCGTCTCATGCAACCATCATGCCGGGCTTAGGGCGCCCGCGCCTCAGCGGCGCGCGCTCATGGCGCGAGCGGATTCGCGAGCGTCTTGCTGCTCCTTGAGCGTCTGCCGCTTGTCCCACTGCTTCTTGCCTCGTGCGAGCGCAATCTCGATCTTGGCGCGGCCCTCCACGAAGTACACCCGCAACGGCACGATCGTGTGGCCCTTCTCGCGCGTGCGCACCATGAGCTCCTCGATCTCGTGTCCATGGAGGAGGAGCTTGCGCTTACGACGCGGGGCGTGGTTGGTCCATGTTCCCTGCGTGTATTCGGGGATGTAGACGTTCTCGAGCCAGGCCTCGCCGTGGTCGATCGCTACGTACCCGTCACCGATGCTCGCGCGTCCGGCGCGCAATGCCTTGACCTCGGTGCCCGTGAGGACCATGCCCGCCTCGAAAGTGGCGTCGATGAAGAAGTCGTGGCGTGCCGCACGGTTGGTCGCCACGACCTTCAATGATTCCTTGGCCATGACTCACCTCCATTCGCGCACGGCGTGCAATCGCACAGGGCCGAATGAGCAGTGTAGCCCCCGCCCGCCGTTAGGGAATCGGCCCCAGGATCGACATCGGGTCCACGGTGTGGCCGTTTACATAGACCTCAAAGTGCAGGTGACATGACACGGAGTTGCCCGTTGACCCGGAATATCCAACGATCGTGCCGCGTGTCACGTACTGCCCGTGGTGAACTGCGAAGCGGGAGAGGTGGTTGTAGCTGGTCATCAGGGAGTTGCCCTTGACCATGCCATGGTCAAGCATCACTTCGTTGCCGAACCCGCCAACTGGCTTTGCCCACTCCACCCTGCCTTCAGCTGCGGCATAAATCGCCGTGCCGCAGTATGCGCGGAAGTCCGTGCCTGCGTGGAGCCGCCAATAATGCAGGATCGGGTGGAAGCGCATGCCGTAGTTGCTCGTGATGTACGGCACCTTGGTGGGGAAGCTGAGGTAGCCAACGCCAAGCGGAGTGGGGTTGCCGTGCTGCTGGGCTGCCAGCTTCTTCTTGACGAGCGCAAGGATCCGGTCGTGCACCTTGTCTTGCTGCGCCTCAAGCTTCTTCTGCTTGGCTATCGCATCGGCACGCT
>CAYMRO010000214.1:0-3462 GCA_964392875.1 uncultured Demequinaceae bacterium | reverse complement strand
GAGCCAAGGGACCAGGCAATTCCAGCGCTCGTGGTGGCGATGGCGGGGAAGCCAAGTTGCTCGAACACGCGCGCGGACCCGCCATCCCACGCGTTCGGAATGACAAAGCCGGGCCCGGCGTGCAGCGCGAGCAACGCAGTGGCTCTCTCAAGAGAGTCTGAGCTAGTCATATCGTTGCCTCCAAGCACAAGCTCGCTACACCGCCTTCTTACGCTCCAGATACTTCATGGCGGCGAATCCCAGCGGGATGTTCATGAAGTGCGTGATGACCCGGTAGATGATGACGGCAGACACCGCAACACCAGCTGGCACCCCCACCGGCCCGAGCGCAGCGATGAGCGCCGCCTCCACGGGCCCCACGCCTCCGGGGGTGGGAATGATGGAGCCGATGGCGTTTCCAATGAAGAACACGATCGCGAGGTCCAGGATCGCCACAGACTGGCCGAACGCCTCGAGCGACGCGTAGAACGCGCCGATGTACCCAACCGTCATGAGCAGGTTGCCGCCTAAGCCCATGCCAAGACGCCATGGCTTGCCGAGCACTTGCGACAATCGCGGCCAGGTCTGTCGAATGACGGGGACAACCTTGTCGAGGGCGAACTTGCGCACTCGCGGTACGAGCAGTGCAAGCGCGATGACGGCAATCGAGATGCCAACCCCAATGAGGACCGCCGCGGACGGCAAGTCCGCGAGGGTGCCCGTGGATCCCGTGGCCAACGTGAGGGCCACCAGCCCTATGACTGTGACGACAACAGAGCTGACCTGAATCAGTGCCACCGTTGCCACCCCGCGCGGGGCGGAAACACCGCGCTTCGAGAGGAGGCGCATGTTCAGCGCTGCGGGCCCCACCCCGGCTGGAGCGGCGAGCGCAACGTACGTGGCCGCCACCTGGGCAAGGAAAGCCTGCATCCACGAGAGCTTCACTGGGCTGAACGCGATCAGCACCAACGCGGCACCAACATAGGTGAGGAAGCTCCAGACGACGGCAGCGAGCAACCACCACAGGTTCGCGTCCTGCAGGGCGTTCACAATTTCTTGAGTGTTGAAGCCCGCGATGACAAAGATCGCCACGGCCGCGAGCACAAAGGTCACAACCGTCCGCCCGCCAAAGCGCGTGATGTTCTCGGTTTCGACGTTCGCGTCGGGCAGTCTTGCGAGGATGCCTTCCCGGAGCCCCTCGAGCACCTTGACGGGCTTGGCAGTTTTGAGCTCAGCTCGCGTAACGCGCGGCAGTGTCACGGACTGCAGGAGCGGGGCGAACTTTTCCACTTGTTCGGCGGTGAGACAGCGGAACGCCGAGGCAACAGCGCGCTCAATACCCACCTTGGTGGCGATCATCGAGAGCACTTGCGCGCGGTCAATCCGAATCGCCAGATCCGATGCCGCAACCTCGCCCAACTCCCACGTGGTGAGCCAAACCGTGGGGTCGTCGCCGTCCACAGCGTCGGAAACTAGAACCGTGTCAGAGGAGATGTTGCGGTGAGAAATGTTTGCCGCGTGCGCCAGCCCCGCCTCTTTCCACAGCGCGTCGAGGAGAGCATCGGAAATCTCCTCCGGCGGGGTGTCGCCGAACGAACGCGACGCTTGCGGACGTTGGTAGACCGTGATGAAAGTGTCGTGAGCGGAGGCCATTCCCAGGACGCGAGAGGTGCGCACGCCCGCGATGCGGGCCGCATGGCTCACGAGCGCGGTCCGTTCGGCGCTCTGGCGCAGACTCACGTCCGCGCGCGCGTTGATTCCGCGCAGGCGCAGCGTGTTCCACAGTTTGCTGAGGAATCCCGCCGCATGTTGATCGCCGTCAATCGCCACGGCGATGAGCTTGTGGTTGTTGCGCGTAGTGACCGCGTAGACGCGGCCCGCTCGGGAGCGCGCGAGGGCGGCAGTCACGCCATCGAGGGACTCGGGCGTGTAATCGTTCGTGACGTCGGCTCGCACAATCCTGCGCGGCGAGAAGCCCGCCGTGACGAGCGCTTCCACCAGGGAGTCTCCGTAGGCGCGGTCGGCGTTGGAGCCAACTGCGTACCGCATCGCGAGGCCAACGACGCGGCCCGTGAAGATGGTGAGGATGGCCGCGGGTGCGGTCACAATGCCAGTCACCACGCCTAGCGCAACCCCCACCCACAGCAGCGCCCATGACCACCTGGTGGCGCGATTTCCGAGCCTGGTCCCGGATGCCGTGACCATCGCCGCAACTGCCGTGATGTAGGCCGGCAGTTGGAGGCTGTCCGAACCATCTGCCATGGGAACTGACAACGACGCGAGCAGGGGCTCGGATCCAAAGTTGAGTAGCAGCAGCGCGGCGAGCCCAGTGATTCCAAAGCCCACCACGGACGCGGCGATGACCTCAAGGATGCGCCGCGGCTCCTTGCGTAACGCCAGCGAGATGATGATGTATCCGGGGATGACGATCGTGATGATGCCGCTGAGGATGTAAACCGGCGCCACGAGCAGGCGTTGCACCACCGATGAGATGCCCTGGATGTCGTGGGTGATCCCCTCGGCCGTGGCCTGCGCATACGCGGATATGAGCAGCGTCAGCACAATACCCAACGCCGTGGCGATCATCGAGATGAGGTCCGTGAGGCGGTGAATTCTGATGAGCGGAGTGTCGACTACCTGCACGCTCTGCGCGATGGCGCCGCCTTCGCCCAAAGGTGCGTCAGCGTCGGCCATAAGGGGAGTCTACGGTGACAGGCCTCACGCGAGGCCGAGCGCAACAAGCCAAGAATGTGGCGCCACTGTTGGCCCAACGAACGAGACGAAGTCCAGGAGGAAGTGAGCGAGGATCAGCGGCCCCAGGCGGCCCCACTTGATGAACACCCACGCGAACACCGCGCCCATCACCACATTGCCGAGCGCCATGGGCCAGCCCTGGTAGAGGTGGTACGAGCCACGCAGCAGGGCCGACGCGATGATGACGGCCGGGATTGCCCAGTTGAGTTGGCGCAGGCGCGTGGTGAGGTAGCCCACCACGATGGTCTCCTCGAGGATCGCCGCGGCGGCGGCCGAGGTGAGCAGCACGGTTGACGCCCACCAGGAGCTGGGCAGACCGCTCGTGTCGATGTGGACGTTCTGGCCAATGGCTCGCCCGATGTAGTACACGCCGAGCCCAGGCAGGCCGATGCACGCGGCGAGCAGCGCGCCAAAGCCAACGTCACGCCACCACGCGCGGGCGGGACCAGTGAGGCCGAGGACGCGGCTGGCGCGCGTGCCCTGCGCACTCAGCAAGTACAGCGCAAGTACCACGGGCACCAGGGCGAACACGATAGCCAGCACTTGATAAATGAGGTCAAAGACGTCGATGGTGGCGCGCGAGGGGTTGAGCTGCGTGCTCTGGCTGCCCACCGGCGTGCTCTGCGCGTACCGGTAGGCAAGCTTGACGATCGCGTAGATGGCGCTCTGCCCAAGGGACAGGCCCAGCACAATGAGCACTTCCGCGCGCAGGCGGCGCCGGCTGGGGAG
>CAYMRO010000213.1:0-3463 GCA_964392875.1 uncultured Demequinaceae bacterium | reverse complement strand
CGTTCCAGCGCGGCCTCCGTCCATCCGGACGTTCCCCCCACTGCGTGAATCCCGGCATCGATGAGCGCGTGCACATTGGCTTCCGTCGCTGAGGGCACGGTGAAGTCAACTGCCACCGCGGCGCCGCCAAAGTCAAGAGCGTCGCCATCATCAAGCTGGGCGGCCACCTGGAGGTCCGGTGCAGCCGTAATGGCGCCCACCACCGTGGCACCCATGCGGCCGGATGCACCAAGAACTGCGACGTTGATCATGACCCCGAGCCTACCGGCGCCACCCATCGCGGCGGCTCAAGCGATGGGCCCAACCCTCACAACGGACCGTTGCTGCGACGCGAGGTACTGCGCGATGGACCGCACGTCGTGGGCCGTCACCTCGCGCACCTCGTCGAGCGCCTCGCCAATGCTCCACAGTTCGCCGAACACCAGATCCGCCTTGCCCAATCGCGACATGCGCGAGTACGAGTCCTCGAGGCGAAGCACCGTGGAGCCCGCGATCTGACCCTTGACGCCTTCCGTCATGCGCTCAAACTCGCCAAGCATGAGCCGCTCCACCTCGGCCGCCTTGGACGGTGCGCACGCGGCATACAACGCGTACATGCCCGTCTCCGCGCTCGAGGCGCCGTAGGAACCCACCGCGTATGTGAGCCCACGCTTCTCGCGAATCTCCTGGAAGAGTCGCGAACTCATGCCTCCGCCAAGGATGGCTGAATAGACGCTGAGCGCGGCCCTGCGATCGTCCACCGAGTTGAAGGAGCGCACGCCAACCATGGTCTGCGTCTGTTCCAGATCGTGCCTGTCGATCTGCACTTCCTCCCGGAAGCCCGCATCGAACACGGCGTTGGGATTGCGCCGGGCAAGCGGCGCCGCGCCTGGGGTGAGCGTCCAACCACCGGTTTGCAGAGCCTCGGTCACAAGGGCACAGACCACGTCATGATCAACGCCGCCCGCGGCCGTCACGATGAGCCCAGCGGGAATGTAGTGCTGCTGGTAGTGCTCCCATACGGCGTCACGGCTCACGTCCGCAATGAGCTGCGGAGTGCCACCGATTGGCCGGCCGAGCGGATGACCTAAGTAGATTGACTCAGTGAGCCGCTCTTGCGCAACGTCCGAGGGATCATCCTCGTTCATGGCGATCTCCTCGAGGATCACTCCGCGCTCCAGCTCAAAGTCTGCGGTGTTGAGGCGCGCGGACGTCACCATGTCGAGAATCACGTCGATGGCCATGGGTACGTCCAAATCCAGCACCCGCGCGTAGTAGCAGGTGTGCTCCTTGCCCGTCAGCGCGTTCGCCTCTCCCCCCACGCGATCGAAAGCTTCGGCGATATCTAGAGCGGAGCGTCGGGCCGTGCCTTTGAATAGCAAATGCTCCAAGAAGTGGGTGGAGCCGCCGTGCTGCGGAGCCTCGTCGCGCGAGCCAACCCCCACCCACGCGCCAATGGTGGCGGAGCGCATGCCGGGGATGGTTTCGGTGAACACACGCACACCCCCGGGCAGAATCGTGCGGCGCACAACGGCGCCGTGATCCTGCTCAATAGTGAGTGTGCCAGGTTCAAGAGGAAGCGGAGTAGGCATGCTGGCGAGCCTAACGTGTTGATTCCCAATCAACGGGCGGCGAAGATTTCCTTCAGTTGGGGCCACGCGGAGGCGCGCACGAACACCGGCAGATGCGTGACGTCGCTCACGTCGATGGTGGTGACGCTGCCTCCCTCATGTGCGGTTCCGCTCCAGGCGTCGATCCAGCTGCCACTCGGCAGGTAGATGGGCCACGTTGAGGCTCCGGGCTCCACCACGGGCGCAACGAGCAGGTCGTCGCCCAGTTGCCATTGCAGCGGGTGCTCCCATGCCTCCGGTTCCCCCGGCGCAACGAACCACAGCGGACGCATGAGCGGCAGGCCGGTAGCGATAGACGCGCGCGCCGAGGTCGCCAGGTAGGGCACGAGCCGCTCCCGCAGCTCCACGATGCTGCGAATGGATTCCAGCACGCTGGGATCGTCCCTGCGTTCGGCGATGTTCCACGGCGTGCGGTCTCGCGAGGGCGTGCGGTGGAAGCTGTATTCCGAGTGGTACTGCATGATCGGCACAAAGGCCGACGCTGCGAAGGCTCGCACATAGAGCTCGGCTTCCGGAATCTCACCCGAGAAGCCCGCGATGTCCCAGCCCCAATACAGCACGCCGGAGGCCGACGCATTGAGCCCAGCGATCATCGACGAGCGGAACGCTTGCCACGTGGACTGCTCGTCGCCCGCCCAGAAGATTCCGTGGGATTGCGAGCCCACGTAGCCCGCCCGCGAAAACGTGACCGGCGCCTTGCCGGCGCTCCGTAGCAGGTCCCCGTATGCCTTGGCATAGCCAACGGGGAACAGGTTGTTGGACGTGGTACCCGAGGCGCCGTCAAGGAAGACGCTTTCCGGACCCCAGCCGTGCTCTCCGCCGTCGGTCTTGAACCCGTCAACACCCAAGTCCTCTACAAGGTAGCGGCGCCACTCGCACCACCATTGCCGCGCGCGCTCGTTGAGGAGGTCCGGCATGAGCCCGCCGGGGAACCAGTAGCCCGGATTGGCGTAGGTGGTGAGGCGGCCGTCGGCCCGTGGCCTTTGCACCATGACGCCCTTGCGTTCGCCATCGACGGCCATGGCGCGGATCTGCGCGTTTGCCACCTCAACCCGCGTCTCGAGCAGCGGAATCTGCCACAGCAGCACGTGCACATCTTCATCGTGCATCGCGTCGATCATGGCCTTGGGATCCGGCCACGCGCCATCGCTTGGATAGGTGATGTCGCGAGCGCGCAGCGGCTTGCCGTCAACGCTCACTTCATATTGGGCATCCCTGAACACCGTGAACGAACTCTCATCGCTCCACGCTTCGATGACGAGCGCACCAATGGGGATCCCCGTCTCCCGATGCAGGGCGAGCTGCCGCTCCACCTCGGCCTGGGTGTTCCACTCGTTGGAGCTCGCCCACAGGCGGAGCGTCCACTCCGGCATCTCCTCAGGCCTGCCCGTCTCATCGAGGAAGGCGTTGAGCACCTGCGAGGGTGTGCCCTCGTAGATCGCGCACTCGAGGGCAGGCGCGGCCTGGCCAGGATCGGGCACGTCGAGCTCGGTCTCCACGAACACTTGTCCGGAATCCGCCGCGCCCACGTCAAACCAGGTCTGCCCCGACGTGCGAACGTGGAAGCCCCAGCCGTCACCGCCCACAACGTGGGCGAAGGGCATGGGAAAGTACGTGCGTCCCGTCTGGTCCTGGCCCGTGTACTGGTCAAAGACGCGATTGTCGATCACGTGGCCGCGCTGATCCATGCGCTCGTAGCGCTCGCCAAAGCCCGTCACTCGCTCGCCGGGCGCGAGCGCAAGGGCAAATCGCGCGCGATGGACGCGCTCGCCATCGGTCAGATAGGCGGCCGTGCCCGGCACGATGCGATCGCTCCCAAGCGCCGCCACCGCGGAATCCACCTCCACCCACGT
>CAYMRO010000212.1:0-3465 GCA_964392875.1 uncultured Demequinaceae bacterium | reverse complement strand
CTTCGTGATCCTCGCCCAAGCCAAGCTCTCGCGCGGAGCAAATCATGCCGTCGGACCAGTGACCGTAAGTTTTACGACCGCTGATGGGGAACGGGCCGGGCAACGTGGCGCCCGGGAGCACCACCACTACCCAGTCGCCCTCAATGAAGTTGTGGGCGCCACAGACAATGCCGCGGCTTGAGGGGTAGTCAACGCCGTCGTCGGGCGCGTGGCCGGGGCCTTCTGGGTCGTTGAACTCGCCAACGTCCACGCGGCAGTAATTGATGGTTTTGCCGTTGGACTGGGCTTCCTTGACGAGGCTCAGCACGCGGCCAACCACGAGCGGGCCGGTGACCGAGCCGCCGTCGATGCCTTCCTCCTCGAGCCCCACTCGTGCCAGGGCGGCAGCGACGTCTTCCGGGGTGCTGCCAGGGACGATGTCCACGGACTCTTCGAGCCACTTCAGGGGGACCTTGGGCATGTCAGACCTCCAGTCCAAACTGCTGAGAGAAGCGGACGTCGCCCTCGACCATGTCTCGCATGTCGGCGACTCCGTGACGGAACATCAGGGTGCGTTCAATACCCATACCAAAGGCGAAGGCGGTGTACTTGTCTGGGTCAATACCAGCGGCAACGAGCACGTTGGGGTGGGTCATGCCGCAGCCGCCCCACTCGATCCAGCCGGTGCCGCGGCACGTGCGGCACTCGGGGTTGGACCCTCCGCACACGAAGCAGCGCAGATCCATTTCCGCGCTCGGCTCGGTGAACGGGAAGAAGCTTGGGCGCAGGCGTGTGACCGCGTCCGGGCCGAACAGCGAGCGGGCAAAGGCGTCCAAGGTGCCCTTGAGGTGCGCCATCGTGAGGCCCTTGTCAACGGCGAGGCCCTCGATCTGGTGGAACACCGGGGTGTGGGTGGCGTCCAGCTCATCCGTGCGGAAGGTCTTGCCTGGGCAGACAACGTAGATGCCGCGGCCCTCGTTTTCCAGGGCGTCGCGGCGGGCGATTGCCGCTCTTACTTGGACCGGGCTGGTGTGGGTGCGCAAGACGATGCCGGCCTCCGGCGGGTCAATGAAGAACGTGTCCTGCATCTCGCGCGCGGGGTGATCGGGGTCAAAGTTGAGGGCGTCGAAGTTGAACCACTCGGCCTCCATCTCGGGGCCGTCGGCGACCTCCCAGCCCATGGCCACGAAGGTGTCGCACATGCGTTCTTGGAGGGCTTCGAGGGGGTGGCGCGCTCCGCGCTGGGTCCGGGTGACGGGCAGCGTGACGTCCACGGCCTCTTCAACGAGCACGCGCTCGTCGCGCTCCGCCTCGAGTTCAGCCTGGCGCGCTGCCAAAGCCCGCCCAATGTCGGCGCGAGCGGCGCTCATGGTCTTGCCAGCGTCGGCCTTTTGCTCTGGAGTCAGTTGCCCGATGCCGCGATTGGCGAGCGTGAGCGGCGCCTTGTCGCCCGTGTGGGCAAGGCGTGCCTCCTTGAGCTCCTCCAAACTGGCGGCGGCGGCGAAAGCGGAAACAGCGTCGGCCACTGCTTTGCTTACGGAAGCGGCATCGAGGGGATTGAGGTCAGTCATGTGGGGGCATCTCCGGCTGGGAATCGGTTCAAATTCTATCGGTCGCACAGGCCGCGGCCAGGGGGCTCGCGAGGGTGCGGCGCGGCGATTCAGGCCGGGAGGGTCTCTCCCGGCCTAGCTAAAGAGCGAAGGTGCCTGAACGCGCATGTCGCAAGAGTACACGGCGGCTAGTTGGAGCCGCTCGTGGCCTTCCACAACAGGTAGAGGATGAGAGCGCCCGCGAGGAGGTGGACTATGGGCAGCGCGATGCGAATGGGGCGCGGAATCTGGAGGTTCTTGACCCCCGGCAGCCCCAGGAAGAACAGCAGCAGCGCCAGAATCAGGCCCGCGGGGGGCCAGAAGATGAGGAGGATGGGCGCGAACATCGTGATGCGCTCAATGCGGCCAACACCGCCGCCCATGTCGTAAATCTTCTCGCCGTCCAGGTAGAGCGCCTGGAAGCCGGGGACGAGGCCGCGGGCTTTGAGGCGCGCGTCCGTGCCGTTGCGCAGCGGGATGATCCACGTGCCGCGCTGGCGCTTCAGGACATCGCCGCCCATGCGAATCTTGTAGAAGATTCCGCGCGGATTCTGCACCTCCACGGGCTTCCTGGCACCTGGGATGTTGAGCGCGTCGGTCTCCATGACGTGCGAGATTACCAGCGTCATGTTTCGTCAAAGTACTCGCGTCCCCAAGCGGGGTGCGTTGGCGGGTTTTCCCCAGATTTTGGGCGGCTCTGCGGCCGTGTCAGGGGTCTCTGATTGACTGTTTTCATGCGAATTTCCACCGAGGCCCTGACCGAGTGCATTGGCGTGCTCGCTGGGCTCGATGGTGTCGATGCAGGCGCGCTCGCGGGCGACGAGGCCATGGCTTGGCTCGCCGCCGGCGGGCGTGCGCGGCAATCGCTAGACGCCGTACTGGCGGCGCTCACCTCGCGCATCGAGGAACTCTCCCAAGCCGACGATCGCGGCAACCGCTTTGCCCGCCGCAAGGGATTCTCCAACGCGGCCGCGCTGGTAACGGAGGTGGCACAGGTCCCGCGCAGTGACGCGGGCCGTTTGGTAACACTTGGCCAGGCAATGTCCGACGCTGACGCGGGTTCCGCGAAGCCTCTCACCCTTGGCGCGGTTGCCGAATCAGAGGGTCCGCTCCCCTTGTATGCGCACCTGGCGCAAGAGATGGCGCGCGGATTCTCCGCGGAGAAGGCCACGCTCATTCGGCGCGTACTGAAGGCCATGACGGCTGGTGTTGCGACGGTGGAGGTTGAGCGCTCTCTCGTGGAGCGCGCGCGCAAGCGCACCGTGGAACAGGTGCGGGTGATGTGCATGAATGAGTTTGCGCGAATTGACCGCGAGGGCTACTTGCGCTTTCAACGGGTTCAACGCACTCAGCGCACGCTCAAGTTCTGGGATAGCGACGACGGCATGTTCAACATCCACGGAAAGTTGGATGCCGTGGCCGCGATCCCCCTGCGCACTTGGCTCGAGGACGATGTTCGCAAGGCCCTGCACAACCAGCGCGGGATCCATCCCAGCGAACAGCTCGAACCCGAGCAACTCGCCGCCGATGCCCTGGCGGAGCTGGCCTTGCACCGGTTGGGCTGCCAAGACGACGCTTCCGGGCCCAAGTCCACCATTGTGATTCAGGTGACGGAAGAAGCTCTTGCGGCGGGTACGGGGATGGCGCGGTGCCACGGCTATTCGGCGCCCATCTCGGTGGAACTGCTGCCGCAGATCGCCGTTGACGCTCAGCGGATGACCGCCGTCATGGGGAGCGAAGGGTTGCCGCTGTACCTGGGCAGGGCGCAGCGGCTCTTCACGCCCGCTCAACGCCTCGCAATTGCCCTCAGAGACGGGGGTTGCGCCCGCTGTGGGGCTCCTGTTGCCCGCTGCCACGTGCATCACATCAAATGGTGGTCCAATGACGGCCCAACGGA
>CAYMRO010000211.1:0-3484 GCA_964392875.1 uncultured Demequinaceae bacterium | reverse complement strand
CACCATGCAGGTGTGGCGATCCCTAGGTGACGTTCCGCGCGACCTTGGCCCCGCCATCGTCACGGTAGGCAATTTCGATGGTGTGCACAGGGGGCATCAGGCGGTACTGGAGCGCATGGTTGCGGATGCGCGCGCGCGTGGGCAGGTAGCGGTCGCGGCGACGTTCGATCCACACCCTAAAGCGGTGCACGATCCCGCGCATGAGCCTGAGCTCGTTACTGGTCTCGCGGACCGGCTCGAGCGGCTTGCGGCGACTGGGCTCGACGGCGTGCTCATCATCGAGTACACGCTTGACTTCGCGGCCCAGACGCCGGCGGATTTTGTGCGCGACTACCTAGTTGACGGGCTCCACGCCGCCACGGTGGTGGTGGGTCGTGACACGCGCTTTGGGCGCGGCAACGCGGGGGACGTTGGCACCATGCGTGAACTCGGCGATGCGCTTGGCTTCGAGGTTGAGGTCATAGACGACGCAGGGGCGGCATCGGAGTCTGGTCGCAGATGGTCATCTACGTGGGTGCGCGAGCTGCTCGACAAGGGCGACTTGCGCGGCGCTGCTGAAGTGTTGGGGCGGCCGCACAGGCTGCGCGGCACCGTAGTGCACGGCGACAAGTTGGGTCGCGAGATTGGGTTTCCCACGGCGAACATCGAGGTTGCCGCTGGGATGATTCCGCGGCACGGCGTGTACGCCGGATGGCTCACGGTGGTGAATCCGCGGGACAACGCCGCGGCGGAGGCGCTGCGCGGAGTGCGGCTGCCTGCCGCGGTGAGCCTTGGGCTCAACTACACGGTGGGGGGAACGGATGTCCGTGTGGAGGCCTTTGTGGTGGACCGTGAGGGCCTCGATCTGTATGACGCGGAGGTGACTCTTGACCTCGTCGAGTGGCGCCGGCCCATGCTTGACTTTGGCTCGCTTGACGCGCTCATCGAGGCGCTAGGCGAAGACGTCACGTGGGTGCGCGCAGTGTTACAAAACGATTAAGCAGGCTTAATTCGGACAAAAGGACGCTATGGTCGATAAATGGACCATACGTCTTCGCCAGCGTCGGCGGCACGTTCCGATCTGCTTGAACTGCGCAAGGTCAACAAGCACTTTGGCGAATTGCATGTGCTGCAAGACATCGATCTCACGGTGGCTCATGGCGAGGTGCTCGTGGTTATTGGCCCCTCCGGCTCGGGCAAGTCCACGCTGTGCAGGGCGATCAATCGCTTAGAGACCATCGATTCCGGCGAGATTTTCATTGACGGCGTGCCATTGCCGCTTGAGGGCAAGGCGCTCGCCCATCTCCGTGCCGACGTTGGCATGGTGTTCCAGTCATTCAACCTCTTTGCGCACAAGACCATTTTGGAAAACCTGACGCTTGGCCCCACGAAGGTCAAGAAGGTGCCCAAAGCCACCGCGCGCGAGCAAGCGATGGCGTTACTGGAGCGCGTTGGCGTCGCCAACCAGGCGGATAAGTACCCGGCGCAACTGTCCGGCGGACAGCAACAGCGAGTGGCGATCGCGAGGTCGCTGGCAATGTCGCCAAAGATCATGCTCTTTGACGAGCCAACCTCGGCGCTTGACCCCGAGATGATTAACGAGGTCCTCGACGTCATGACGGACCTTGCACACGACGGGATGACGATGATCGTCGTCACCCACGAGATGGGCTTTGCCAGGAAGGCCGCCAACCGAGTGGTCTTCATGGCCGACGGCAAAATCGTCGAAGAGGCCACCCCTGAGGAATTCTTCACCAACGCGAAGTCCGCGCGCGCGCAGGACTTCCTATCCAAAATACTCACGCACTGACGTAGTGCAAGGGGCCCCGCTGGCAGGGGCAGACGAGAGGAGAGAAGGATGAAGAAGGCAAAATGGGCGGCGCTCGGCGTCGCGGCGGCGCTCGCGCTCGCGGCATGTTCCTCGGACACTCCGGGAGACGATGGGATGTCCCCGGAACCTACAGGGGGCACGGTGGCAGAGTTCCCGGCGGGCGCCACGATGGCCAAGTTGCAAGGGGCGGGCACCATCACGGTTGGCACCAAGTTTGACCAGCCACTCTTTGGACTTAAGGCGCCAAGCGGCGCGCCCGAGGGCTTTGACGTAGAGATCGCCACGATGATCGCGGGCAAGCTGGGTATCACTCCGGAGAACATCAAGTGGGTTGAGACGGTCTCCGCCAACCGAGAGCCGTTCATTCAGGACGGCACGGTTGACATGGTCGTTGCCACCTACACGATCAACGACGAGCGCAAGAAGCTCGTGAGCTTCGCAGGGCCGTACTACCTGGCCGGTCAGGCGCTCATGACCCTGTCATCGAACACGGACATCAACGGTCCTGACGACCTTGCGGGCAAGAACGTCTGCTCCGTGGAAGGGTCAACGCCGGCACAGAACATCGAGAAGAATTATCCCGATGCCAAGTTGTCGCTGTTCGCGGCCTACACGGACTGCCTCGAGCCGCTGCGCAATGGGCAGGTTGACGTGGTCACCACGGACAACGTGATCCTTGCGGGCTACGTTGCGGAATCCGATGGGGAGTTCAAGGTTGTTGGCGAACCGTTCACCGAGGAGCCATACGGCATCGGCGTGAAGCTTGACGACACCGACTTCCGCATGTGGATCAACGACGTCCTCGAGGAGTCGTTCAGTGACGGCAGCTGGCTGGCCGCATGGAAGGCTACGGCGGGCACGGTGCTTCCGGATCCTGCGGTTCCCACCATTGACCGTTACGAGGTCAACTAACGGCGCATGCGCTTGGCCCCTCTAGCGAGAGGGGCCAAGCGCCCGTCTGAGGGTGCGTATGGAAGCGTTCATCGACAACTTTGGGCTCATTTGGGGCGGGTTTCTCGCCACCGTTTCACTCACGGCTGTCTCCGGGCTGATCGCGTTCGCGTGGGGAACGGTGCTAGCGGCGTTTCGCGTGTCACCTGTTGGGCCCCTGCGCACGTTTGGCACGCTCTACGTAGAGATTGTGCGCAATACGCCGCTCACGCTCATGTTCTTCTTCTGGGTGTTCATCGTTCCCACCTTTGGCATCGTGTTCCCGCTGGGGTTCTGGCCCGCCGTGGTGGCGCTGAGCCTCTACACCTCGGCGTTCGTGGGCGAGGCGCTGCGAGCCGGCATCAATTCCGTTGGCGTGGGCCAGGCCGAGGCCGCCCGCAGTGTTGGCTTCACGTTCTCCCAGACCCTGGGACACGTTGTCTTGCCGCAAGCGTGGCGCTCGGCCATTCCGCCGCTGATCTCGGTGCTCATCGCCTTGACCAAGAACACGTCTGTAGCTGCAGGCTTCGCCTTCACGGAGCTCGTGGCCGTGAGCCAGCGGCTCATCAACGCCAACCCCGTTGACGGATTCTTCATCTTTGTTGGCATCGCCGCCATGTACCTCGTCATTACCATCCCGCTCGGCATCCAGGCCGGCTGCCTGGAGCGGAGGGTGGCGTTCGCACGATCAGCACCTCAGCCATTTTGTACGACGTCCCAGGGCCGCGCGCCAAGCGCAGGGAC
>CAYMRO010000210.1:0-3513 GCA_964392875.1 uncultured Demequinaceae bacterium | reverse complement strand
CGGGCGCGGCGCGGCATCGGAGAACGGGTTGTTGCCACCGGGACGCGGGCGCGGCCTTGGCATGTCGGATGCGGGCGCGGACGAATCCGCGCTCGCGGCCGCGTCAGTAGCTGCGGGAGCTGCGTTGCCGGGCGCGGCAACAGCGGGCGTAGCGGACGGGGCCGACGCCGGAGCCGCCGGGGCAGACTGCTCCGCCACAGCGTCGGGCTGGCTTGCTGGTACTGCCGGCTTGGGTGCCGCGGGCTTGGGAGCCGCAGGAGCCTTCGCTGCCGGCGCCGGGGGCGCGGCCTTTGGCTGGTTGGGGAAGGCCTCGCGTGCTTTGCGCACAACGGGTGCTTCCAGGGTGGAGGACGGTCCCTTGACGTATTCACCTAGCTCGTTGAGCTTGGTGATGAGGTCTTTGCTCGGGATGCCGAGCTCCTTCGCGATCTCGTGAACGCGAGGCTTTGCGATTGCCACAAAAAACTCCTGTCTTGGTCCGACCAAGACAGGGGTCGAACCATCGTTACTGCTGGGTACTCATTTCGAGGTACTCATCGGGTGCTCATGGGCTTTCGTCCCGTTCTGTCGATGGTCAGTTGCACAAACTAGGGTAGCCGAGACTTAAGCGAACCCGCGTCAGCCACACTCGCGCGGAATGCGCGCGAAAAGGCCTTGCGGGTGATCGCCATTTCCAGGCACTCGGGGCGGCGATGCAACCAAGCTCCGCGCCCCGGGAGGGTGGCGGTCTCGTCAACGACCACGTGGTCGCCTTCAAGTACCACCCTGACCAGGTTAGACCGGGCGTCCCGCTCTCGGCATCCCACACACGTGCGAACGGGGCCCTGGGGGCCAATTCGCTGCGATGTGGGGTTGCGAGACGGCGTGCTCGGCTTCACCAGTCTACCCGGTTGCCTTAGCCTTCGGAAACGAGCGCCGGGGGGTCGTCTGGCGCCTCGTCCGAGCGGATGTCGATGCGCCAGCCCGTCAGGCGGGCCGCCAAGCGAGCGTTCTGCCCTTCCTTGCCGATGGCGAGCGACAGGTGGAAGTCAGGAACGATGACACGGCACGCGCGCGCCTCTTCATCGACAACGGTCACCGAGACCACGCGCGACGGCGAGAGCGCGTGACCCACGAAGGTGGCCGGGTCCTCATCCCAATCGACGATGTCGATCTTCTCGCCGCGCAATTCACTCATGACGGCGCGGACGCGAGCGCCCATGGGCCCAATGCAGGCGCCCTTAGGGTTCACGCCGGGGACCGTGGTGCGCACCGCGATCTTGGTGCGGTGGCCCGCCTCACGCGCGAGCGACATGATCTCCACGGTGCCGTCCGCGATCTCCGGCACCTCAAGTTCAAAGAGGCCGCGAACCAGGCCCGGGTGGGTGCGAGACAGCGTGATGGACGGGCCCTTCATACCGCGTGACACGTCAAGCACGTACGCACGAATGCGCTCACCGTGCACGTAGGTCTCCGTGGGCACCTGCTCGTGCGCGGGCAACACGGCCTCAATGTCACCGATGTCCACATGCACAACGCGCGGATCTTGCGCTTGCTGAATGACGCCGGAGACCAAGTGGCCTTCCTTGTCCGCGTACTCGCCGAGCACGGCCTCATCCCCCGCTTGGCGCAGCCGCTGCACAATCACCTGACGCGCAGTGGACGTGGCGATGCGGCCAAAGTCTTCCGGCGTGTGGTCAAACTCGTCGCTGAGGGTGGCGTTTCCGTCTTCGTCAACGCTCAGTTCTTCGCGGGCAAAGATCGTCACTATGCCCGACGTTGGGTCCAGGTGGGCGCGAGCGGCCCGGTAGGCGCCGGGCGTCTTGTGATACGCGGACAGCAAGGCCTGTTCGATGGCGTCAATGAGGACGTCAAACCGAATGTCCTTTTCCTTTTCAAGGCCGCGAAGGGCCTGCATGTCGATGTCCATGTATCCCTCCTACTCTCCCTTGAAGTCCAGATCGATAGCGCCAATGACGACGCTGGCGAGCGGAATGCGGCGCTCGCCGTCCAGAACAACTTCATCCCCGTCCACCTCGGTGAGACGGCCCTTGACGATAGTGCCGTCGCTGACGTCGAGGCTCACGAGGCGCGTGCGCGCGCGCAAAAAGTGCCTGCGCTCGGTCAGCGGGCGCGATATGCCCGGCGTGGAGATCTCGAGCGTGTACGCATCAGCAGGCACGTTGGCCTCGTCGAGGGCTTTGGATATCCCCCGCGATGCGGCCGCAATCGCGTCAAGCGAGGCGGAGCCAATCTCGTCATCTGGCAGGTCAACCGTGACGAGCACGCGCTGCTGACCGCCACCCTTTGCTATCTCAACGGAGTCCACGATGAGGCCCGCAGCAGCCGCGGCGGGCGCCGAAAGTTCGGCAATGCGGTTTTCGAGACCCATGTCATCGCCTTCCCGTGCCGTTGCTGAAGTTGACTGACAGTCTAAGGGGGCTGGCGGCGCATGTCATGATGGCGCCCATGAGGTGGCGCCCCGGGCTCGCGACGTTGGCCATGACGGGCGCAGTCTTGATGGTGGTTTCGGCGTGTTCGTGGCGCATGGACACTCCGCCGGAACCGTTCCGCACCCCTTCGCCAGTGACGGTGTTGCGCGATCAGATGGCTGCGGCAGAGACGGCCGTGGGGAACGCGGCTGCGAACGGAACTGGCCCCGTTGCGGAGGCGGAGGAGGCCGCGGTTCCGGTGCGGCTCACCGCGCTTGGGGGTGTCTCCCCCACGTCATCGCCCCGTGCCTCGACGGACCTTGAGAGCACCGTTGCCGCCGCGAGCGCCGCGGCTCGCGACTGCATGGATGGTGCGGACCAGAACCTGTTAGGTGGCTTGTGTGCGTCGATCCTGTTGTCGCACGCCATCTTGTCTGGGCAGCCCGAGTTGGCGCAGTGGGACGCCACGGATTTAGTGGTTGGCTCGCAGGTCACGCCTCCAAGCAACACTGCCGTCACGGCGGACACCGTGAGTCGCCTTGCGCTCGAGCATGACCAGCTCCGCGCGCTGTACGAGGTCATCGCCGCTCGGTCCAAGGGTGCGGTCCGCACCAGCGCCCTCGCGAGTTCCTCGGCCGAACGGACCAGAGTGGCGGCGCTGCTTGCGGTGCCGGGGGTCAGCGACCTCACGGAACCCGCGTACGAAATCCCGGTTGACGACAACGCCGCGCTGACCGCCCATACGGCGCTAGCGCACACGTATGCCGCACTGCTCATCGGCGCCAAGCCGCAGGATCGCGCGTGGCTGCTCAACTCCGCGTTCGTTGCCTACGAGCACGCCATCTCAAGTGGCATGGCGTTGACTGACGTTCCCGCGTTGCCTGGCGCGGAGCACCCCTCGCCGTCAGCGACGCCCTGACAGCCTCATCGCCGGGCGAAAGTGGTTACGCGGCGCCGGAAATCGCGGACGCAACCCGCGCGGCAACGGTGGCCGCAGCGTCGGCCAAAGGCAAGGCCTCGCTGGTGCCAGTGGCGCGCGTCTTGAGCTCCACCTCACCGGTCTCTAGTCCGCGGCCAACCACCAGGATGAACGGCGCTCCAA
>CAYMRO010000209.1:0-3572 GCA_964392875.1 uncultured Demequinaceae bacterium | reverse complement strand
GAAAGCCAGGCGCGCACTGGTGATTACGATTCGTCGCTCCTTCCCGCTTGACGCCTCGAAAGTGAGGCACACCGCGCCCTCACGAGTACGCCGACTCGCGGTGACCATACGCCGGTCGATCGTCACACGGGCACCGGGGCTCAGGTAGACCCATTTCGCAATTTTGAAACGTGCGGCAAGAGCGTTGGCCATCGCTGGCGGGTCAACCCGATAAGCGATCAGCGGCCACTTCCCGCGCGCGAGCAGAAACGCGTACACACTGTGGCACGTAACGACGAGGATTAGCGCAGCACCGAGTGGCGCAACGATGCTCATCCACCATCCCGGTCGGCCGAATCCTTTTTGGCCAAAGGCGATCCACAAGACAAAGGTTGCGAACACCAAAGCTGCCGCCGCCCCAACTAACCTGTTGCGCGAGGCACGGAAGTTTGTCGCCGCACTGGGCAAATACACGAACGAGATATCACCTGCACGGTTTCGCATCAACCCCACTGCCTCCACTCAAGGTAGCCCCCCACAACACGATCATGGACCTTATCAAAACCGTCGATTCAGGCCCGATCCCCAGCACAGGCGTCGATTGCCGGTCCGCACATCGCCGCACTTTCCTGACCCCACACACCACCCGACGTACTCACTCAACCCAACCCCAGCGTCGGGCCAAAGAAGGCGAGTTTGGGAAAGTGGCGCCACGTACGGGAAGATAGCGCCGTGCGTGCACTCCTCCTTGAAAACCTGTCCCCCCGTGCCACCGAGATCCTTGAAGCCGCTGGCGTCTCCGTTGAGAACCACGGCGGCGCCATGGACGAGGACGAGCTCATCGCCGCGCTTGACGGCGTGGAGCTGCTTGGCATCCGCTCCAAGACCCAGCTGACGGAGCGCGTGCTGCACGCTGCCCCGTCGCTCATCGCGGTTGGCGCGTTCTCCATTGGCACCAATCAGATTGACCTCGCCACGGCCGCTCGGCTTGGCGTGGCGGCGTTCAACGCGCCGTTTTCCAACACGCGCTCGGTGGTGGAGATGGCGGTGTCCGAGATGATCTCGCTCACGCGTCGCCTCCCCGACGCGAATAAGGGCATGCACCAGGGCGTATGGAATAAGAGCGCGGAGGGTGCGCACGAGATTCGCGGCCGCACACTCGGCATTGTGGGCTACGGAAACATCGGCTCGCAGCTGTCCGTCATCGCCGAGGCGCTCGGCATGAACGTCATCTTCTTTGACGCCGCGGAGAAGCTCGCGCTTGGCAACGCCACCAAGATGGACAGCCTCGACGCACTGCTGGCCGAGGCTGACATCGTCACCCTGCACGTGGACGGACGTCCCGGCAACTCCGGCTTCTTTGGCGAGCACCAGTTCAAGTCCATGAAGCCTGGCGCGCTGTTCCTCAACCTCTCGCGCGGCTTCATCGTTGACGTTGACGTGCTGCGGGAGGGCCTCCTCTCTGGAGCCATCGGTGGCGCGGCCGTTGACGTGTTCCCCGAGGAGCCAAAGAAGAAGGGCGACCCCTTTGTGTCGCCGCTCCAGGGCCTGCCCAACACCATCCTCACGCCCCACATCGGCGGCTCCACGGAAGAGGCGCAGCGCGACATCGGCGTCTTTGTGGCCACACGCCTGCGGGACTACGTCAAGAACGGCTCCACGGGACTGTCCGTGAACCTGCCCAACTTGGCTGCCGACGCCACCCAGGGATCTCACCGCGTTGCGCACCTGCACACCAACGTGCCCGGCGTGCTCGCCACCGTCAACCGCGTCTTTGCCGAGCACGGCGTGAACATCGACGGCCAGCAACTCGCAACGCGCGGCGAACTTGGTTACGTGGTTTCCGACATCGCCTCCGGCCTCACCAAGGACGCCGTTGACGCGCTCCGCAACATGCCCGAGACGGTTCGCCTCAGGGTGCTGTCCTAACTGGTGCTCTCATAACCGCAGATGCCGCCTCGTTCGCTGACCTGGGTCTCCCTCGCCCGCTGGTGGCGGCGCTCACCCGTTTTGGCCTGACCACCGCTTTCCCCATTCAGGCGGCCACCATCGCCGACGCTCTTGCCGGGCGGGACGTTTTGGGCAAGGCGCGCACCGGGTCCGGAAAAACGCTCGCCTTTGGGTTGCCCAGTTTGGCGCGCCTGGCCGACGCGGAGCCGCCCACGCGCGGCCGTCCCCTCGCAGTGGTGCTGGTTCCGACGCGCGAACTCGCGATGCAGGTTAACGACGCGCTGGAGCCGTACGCGCACGCCCTTGGGGTGTCCCTGCGGCTCGTGGCTGGCGGGCTGTCGATGACCAAGCAGGTGCAAGCGTTGGAGCGTGGTGTGCACCTGGTGGTGGCGACTCCGGGCCGGCTCGCGGACTTGGTTCGCCGCGGCCATGCGGATCTGCGCTCCGTGCAGATCACGGTGCTCGACGAGGCCGACCACATGGCCCAAATGGGGTTCATGGAGGAGATCACGGAGATCCTCGCCAAGACTCCGCTTGACGGCCAGCGGCTGCTCTTCTCCGCCACGCTTGACGGCGACGTGGAAGGTCTCATCTCGCGCTGGATGCACTCCCCCGTGGTTCACGACGTGACAGAGAACGATGCCCCCGCCCACGTGGAGCACATTGGGCTCAATGTGCCGCCGCACCTCAAGTATCAACTCGCCACCCGCATCGCCAACCGCGGTGGCCGCACCATCGTGTTTGTCCGCACCAAGCTCGCCGTGGATCGCATCGCCGAGCAGATGCGGGAAGCCGGCGTTCTCGCCGTTGCGCTGCACGGCGACAAGCCGCAGGCCGAGCGGACCGCTGCGATCACGGGGTTCCGTGCCGGTCAGATTCCGGTGCTCGTGGCCACCGACGTGGCCGCCCGGGGAATCCACGTTGATCACGTGGACCTGGTGCTGCAGATTGATCCGCCCATCGATCCCAAGGACTACACGCACCGGGCCGGGCGTACCGCACGCGCGGGAGCCACGGGCCTGGTGGTGACGATGGTGTTGCCGCACCAGCGCCGGAGCACGGACACCATGTTCGAGGGCGCTGGGATAGAGCCGTTCTTTCGCAAGATCAAGGGCGACGACGCCGAGTCGCTTGCCCTCGTTGATCGCCTCACCGGTGCAAGCGAGCCCAGCGGGGTTCCGGTTGAGGCGCCCCCTGTCAAGATCGATGAGCGCGACTGGCGTGCCAACCGCGACGCCGCGCGGCGCAGCGACCGCATGGCGCACAACGGCGCGGGGCGTCGCGCACCGCACAGCGCGCGGCCCGATCGCGCGCGGACCGACCGCGCTAGCAAGTCCTCGGCCAACCAGTCACGCGCGGACGAGTTGAGCAAGCGCGAGGCCGATCTCATCGCTCGTGAGAAGGCACTAGCCGAGCGAGAGGGCGCCCTGACGGAGCGTGAAAAGTCCCCGCAGCGGCCTCCGAGCACCAAGAAGCCCGCCAAGGGCGAAGGTTGGGCCAAGGCAAAGCCCAAGCCTAAGTTCAAGCCCAAACCCAAGGGGACTTCCAAGGCGAAGCCCAAGCAGGCTAAGCGTCCTCGCCCTCAGTATGCCCGACGGGTCCTCTTCGTACACGCTGAACCTTCAGATTCTCTCGCAGCCGGA
>CAYMRO010000208.1:0-3579 GCA_964392875.1 uncultured Demequinaceae bacterium | reverse complement strand
GTGGAGGACCTTCGTCGCGCCGCGCCCTCGCGCGGGCACCGATAGAATTGCGAAGGAACCCCATCCCCCATAACAAGGAGCATCATGGCCAGCATTGAGGCCGTAGGCGCCCGCGAGATTCTTGACTCGCGCGGCAATCCCACCGTTGAGGTAGAGATCGCCCTGGAAGACGGCACGTTTGCGCGTGCGGCGGTCCCGTCCGGAGCGTCCACAGGAGCGTTCGAGGCGGTTGAGCGTCGCGACGGCGACAGCGGGCGCTACCTGGGCAAGGGCGTCGAAGGGGCGGTTGACGCAGTCATCGACCTCATTGCACCTGAGGTAGTTGGTCTCGACGCGAGTGAGCAGCGCGTCATCGACAAGATCATGATCGAACTCGACGGCACCGACAACAAGGCCAAGCTGGGCGCGAACGCGATCCTCGGCGTCTCTCTCGCAGTGGCGAAGGCCGCTGCCGACAGCGCGGACCTTGCGCTCTACAAGTACGTTGGCGGCCCCAACGCTCACGTATTGCCCGTGCCCATGATGAACATCATCAACGGCGGCTCGCACGCCGATTCCAACGTGGACGTGCAGGAGTTCATGATCGCTCCCGTTGGAGCGTCGAGCTTCCGCGAGGCGCTGCGCACCGGCACCGAGGTCTACCACGCGCTCAAGGCCGTGCTGAAGGAGCGTGGGTTCTCCACGGGTCTTGGCGACGAGGGCGGATTTGCGCCCAACCTCGACTCCAACCGCGCCGCACTTGACCTCATCCTCGTTGCCATCGAGAAGGCGGGCTTCAAGCCCGGCGACGACGTTGCGTTGGCCATGGACGTGGCCGCGAGCGAGTTCTTCAAGGACGGCGCCTACCAGTTCGAGGGCCGCCCCCACTCGGGCGAAGAGATGATCAACTACTTTGAGGCCCTCGTCAACGACTACCCGCTCGTGTCCATCGAGGACCCGCTCAGTGAAGACGAGTGGAGCGACTGGAGCCGTCTCGTGAGCGTGATCGGCGACAAGGTGCAGATTGTTGGCGACGACCTCTTCGTCACCAACCCCGTGCGCCTCCAGAAGGGCATCGACGAGAAGGCGGCCAACTCGCTGCTCGTCAAGGTCAACCAGATTGGCACGCTCTCTGAGACGTCTGACGCCGTGGCCCTCGCGCAGCGTGCCGGCTTCACCGCGATGGTCTCGCACCGCTCCGGTGAGACCGAAGACACCACCATTGCCGACCTCTCCGTTGCCTACAACGCAGGTCAGATCAAGACGGGTGCCACGGCTCGCGGTGAGCGCATCAACAAGTACAACCAGCTGCTGCGTATCGAAGAGGAACTCGATGACGCCGCGGTGTACGCCGGAAAGTCGGCATTCCCGCGCAAATTTGCGTAGGCAATAAGCGACTCGCGCAGACCCAAAACGGGTTAGGGCGCGGCACCCCGGGAGAATGAGGGCATGTCTGCCCCCAGGCGCCCCGGAGCGCCGCGCCCTTCCGCGTCTGGCCGGAGTGCCACCGCCAAAGGGGCGTCCGCACCAAAGGTGACGCATGGGCGGGCGCCAGCCACGCCGTCGGCCGGGGTTCCCAAGCCGGCCCGACGCTCCGCGCCAGCACGCGCCAAAACTCGCCCGGGCGGTCCTTCCGGTCCTGGCCGCTCCGTCCCGCAGACCAAGCCGCGCATCGAGGCGGCGGGCGTGCGGGGATCGTTTGCCGGCGCACTGAGTTGGCGCACCGCCGTGCTCGCGGTTGTTGTGGTGCTGGCACTTGCCGTGTTGCTTCCCAGTTTGCGCGTGTACTTTGCGCAGCAGGAGAACTTGCGGCAGTTGCGTGCCGAGCGGGACACGGCAGCCACGGAGGTTGACGACCTCAGCAATGATCTTGGCCGCTGGGACGATCCCGCCTATGTAGTGGCGCAGGCTCGCGAGCGGCTCGCGTATGTATTCCCTGGTGAAACGGCATATCGGGTGGTGGATCCGGAGCTCGTGAAGTCCCAAGTGCAAGAGGTTTCTGGGGCCATCGAGACGCCCAACAGCACGCAGCTTTCGCCTTGGTACACCACGTTGTGGGACTCCATCGAAGAGGCGGGAACTGGCAGCGACGCTGCGGCCACCCCGTGAGGCTGGCGCCGCAGCTGGATGTGACAGACTTTCCGGATGCCTTTGACCTCCGCGACCAACGCCGATCTGGCGGTTTTACACGCGCAACTGGGCCGCGAACCGCGGGGCGTGCTGGCGGTGGCCGCGAGGTGCGTATGCGGCAATCCTGTGGTGGTGCGCACGGCGCCGCGCCTCGCTGACGGCACGCCGTTTCCCACGCAGTATTACCTCACGCATCCCGGCGCGGTCAGTGCCGTGTCCAGTCTTGAGGCAACGGGAACAATGCGCGATATGCAGGACAGGCTCGGCGAAGACGATGAGTTGGCCGCCGCGTACCTGGCCGCCCACGAGCGCTACCTCGAGGAGCGCTACGAACTTGGAGACGTCCCCGAGATTCACGGCATCAGCGCCGGGGGAATGCCGGATCGCGTCAAGTGCCTGCACGTGCTGGTTGGGCACGCGCTCGCGGCCGGGCCGGGCGTGAACCCCCTGGGCGACGAGGCGCTCGCGCTTATGAGCGACCGATGGCGCATTGACCGCTGCACGTGCGATGCGCCGGGAGCCGCACGCCCGGCCGAACAGTAGGCTCGCCTTATGACGAGAGTGGCGGCCATCGACTGCGGCACCAACTCCATTCGCCTGTTGGTTGCCGACGTTGATAGGGCGACCGGCACGCTCACCGATCTCACTCGGCAGATGCGCGTGGTGCGCCTTGGCCAAGATGTTGACCGCACGGGCGAGTTCGCCGCCGAGGCTCTCGCCCGCACCTTTGAGGCACTCGACAGTTACGCCTCGACGTGCCACTTGTTGCGCGTTGAACGCACTCGGTTTGTGGCCACCTCGGCCACGCGGGACGCACGCAATCGCAATGAGTTTCTGACTGGCGTTGAAGCGCGGATAGGCGTCACTCCGGAGGTCATCAGCGGGGACCAAGAGGCCGCTCTGAGTTTTCAGGGTGTGATCAGCGCAGTTGGCGATGCTCCCGCCCCCTGCCTCGTGGTTGACCTTGGAGGCGGGTCCACGGAACTCGCGCTTGGCGAGAGCGAACTCACCGCCGCGTACTCCATGAACATTGGCTGCGTGCGGCTCACCGAGCGGCACCTGCGCAGCGACCCGCCCACTGCGGCGGAACTCGACGCTGCGGTTGCGGACGTGCGGGCGGCGCTCGCGATCGCCACCCAGACCGTGCCGATTGGGCAGGCGGCCACGCTCATCGGCGTTGCGGGCTCCATCACCACCGTCACCGCGCATGCGCTGGGCCTCACGCACTATGACCCGCTGAAGATCCACGGCGCCACCTTGCCCACGGAGCAGGTCATCGCCTCGTGCAACGAGCTCATCGCGGCCACCTACGCTCAACGCGCAGCCATGCCGTTTATGCACCCTGGGCGCGTGGAGGCGATTGGCGCGGGCGCCTTGGTGTGGCGAGAAGTGGTGACGGCAGTAGCGGAAGCCGTGGCAGCGTCGGGCAGGCAACTGGCCACCGTGAGAACCAGCGAACACGACATCCTG
>CAYMRO010000207.1:0-3587 GCA_964392875.1 uncultured Demequinaceae bacterium | reverse complement strand
GCGCTCGATGAGCGCCGCCACCTGGTGCTGGCCAAGCCCGCGCACGCGCCGGGCGTGCGAGATGCCAATCTCATCCCTGATCTGTGTGGCGCGCTTGGGGCCAACGCCCGGCAAACACTGCACGAGGTCGCTTACGCGAATTCCCGCGAGAGCGTCGTCACCCTTTGCCCTGGCGATTGCCTCACCGAGCGTGAAGTCACCAGCCGCGAGCTGCTCCTTGAACACGCGGCGCGAACTACGCACCGCTGTTGCCTTGACCAATGCTGCGGCTCGTTGCTCGTCTGAAAGTTCCGGAGTTGCCATGGTGTTCCCTTCCCCTATTCCTCGTCTGTTGGCCCGAGCGTGTATGCGGCGGCCCCTGCGGCCGCCTGAATTGCTCCGCGGAGCTTCTCTACGAAGGGGCCAGCCTGCAGCACCCCTCGTGACTGGTTGACGAGCACACGGCCCGTCGCGTTCCCAAACAGCCTGGCGACATCGGCTTGCGAAGCCCCCTGGGCGCCAACACCCGGGGACAACAAAGGTCCATTGACAGCCGCGAGATCTATACCGAGTTCGGCGATGGCGTCACCTACGGTTGCGCCTATAACGAGCCCGACGCTTCCCATAGGTTGGGCGCCCTTGTTGAGTTCGGCGGCCGCATCCGCGACCGCCTTGGCGACAGGTCCGTCTGGCCCAACGGCGTGCTGAACCGCAGCGCCCTCCTTGTTGGAGGTGAGCGCGAGCACAAAGATGCCCTTGTCGTTGGCCTCGGCAAGTTCAAACGCGGGTGCGAGAGACCCAAACCCAAGGTACGGGGAGACGGTAATAGCGTCGGCCTCAAGGGGTGCGCCGGGCGAGAGGAATGCGTCGGCGTAAGCCTCCATCGTGCTGCCCACGTCACCGCGCTTGACGTCGAGGATGGTGATGACGTTCTGCTCGCGGGCCACGGTGAGAATGCGCTCGAGCGCTGCAATGCCGCGCGCGCCGTGGCGCTCAAAGAAGGCGATGTTTGGCTTGACTGCGGCAACGGAGCGCTGGGACGCCTCAAGCACGGTCTCGCCAAAGGCAAGCAGCGACTCGGGTGAGTCGGGCAGCCCCCATTGCGCGAGTATTGCTGGGTGCGGGTCAATCCCAACGCATAGCGGCCCCCACTCGCGCATCGCGGTGTAAAGCCGCTCACCGAACTGCATGGTCACTCCCCCATTCATCGGATAGTCGTCATGTTACCTGCGCGGACGCGAACTTCGCGCGGCATCTTGCAAACTTAGAACGTCAAATTCGCGGTGTTGGATGACTTCAATGGCCAGCACAGCCGCGGAGAGTTGCTGCGTGGTGGTGACGATCGCAGCATCTGCCGCGGTTGCCGCCGCGCGAATCTCGTACCCGTCCGCGCGCGCACCCTGTCCAGACGGGGTGTTGATGACGAGCGCCACCTCCCCGTCGTTGATGAGGTCCACGATGGTGGGTTCGCCGTTGGGTCCGCGGCCCTGCGACTTCTTGCGCACCACGGTGGAGGGGATGCCATTGCGCGCCAGTACCAGCGCGGTGCCCTCAGTTGCGAGGATCTCGAAGCCCAATTGGTGCAGGCGCGCTACGGGGAAGGTGATTGAGCGCTTGTCGCGATCCGCCATGGAGACAAAGGCGCGCCCGCCCTTGGGCAGGCCACCAAAGGCGGCGGCTTGCGACTTTGCGAACGCAAGCGGGAACGTTGTGTCGAATCCCATGACCTCGCCCGTGCTGCGCATCTCTGGGCCCAGCACGGTGTCCACAACTAGGCCGGCTGCGGTGCGGAAGCGCTTGAACGGGAGCACGGCTTCTTTGACTGCGATGCGCTGGTGAGGATCGATGCGCGTGGCGTCGTGATCCGGGAGCACGCCATCTGCTCGCAATTGCGCGATGGGCGTGCCCGCCATGAGCAAAGCAGCCGCTCTGGCGAGCGGCACGCCGGTTGCCTTCGCAACAAATGGCACGGTGCGGGAGGCGCGCGGATTGGCTTCCAGTACGTATAACACGTCACTTACCAGGGCGTATTGCACGTTCATGAGGCCGCGAACGCCTATGCCGCGCGCAAGCGCCTCGGTGGAGACGCGAATGCGCTCCAGCTCGGATGCGGACAGCGTGACGGGCGGGAGCACGCATGCCGAGTCGCCGGAGTGTATCCCCGCCTCTTCGATGTGCTCCATGACGCCGCCAAGGAAGAGTTCCTCGCCATCGAAGAGGGCGTCAACGTCGATCTCAATGGCATCGTCCAAGAAGCGGTCTACCAGGAGCGGCGCGTCCGTTGCGTGGTCCCCCACTGCGTGCATGCGCGTGCCGTAGTCCAGCAGCTGCTCGCGCCCGTAGACAATCTCCATGCCGCGCCCGCCAAGCACATAGGAGGGGCGGACCAGCACGGGGAAGCCGATGCTCTCGGCAATCTCCACGGCCTCGTCGATGCCGCGCGCGGTGCCGTACGCCGGCGCGGGCAGCCCCGCCTCCTCGAGCACGCGCCCAAACGCCTCGCGATCTTCCGCGTTATCAATCGCCTCAGGCGACGTGCCAAGGATGGGCACCCCAGCGTCGGCCAGTCTTTGCGCGAGGCTCAGCGGGGTCTGCCCACCAAGCTGCACGAGCATGCCCTTCACGGGGCCCGCGGCGAGTTCCGCCTCATAGACGGCCATGACGTCCTCGAACGTCAGGGGCTCAAAGTAGAGGCGATTGGCGGTGTCGTAGTCCGTGGACACGGTCTCCGGGTTGCAGTTGACCATGACGGTCTCGTATTGCTCTTTGAGGCTCAGCGCCGCGTGCACGCACGAGTAGTCAAACTCGATGCCCTGCCCAATGCGGTTGGGGCCGGAGCCAAGGATGATGATCGCCTCACGCGTGCGCGGCGCCACCTCGTTCTCGGCGTCGTAGGTGCTGTAGTGGTACGGCGTGCTCGCCTCGAACTCGGCGGCGCACGTGTCAACAGTTTTGAAGACGGGCAAAACCCCGCTTGCCCGACGCTGCTTGGAGACCGCGCTTTCCTCAAGACCGCGCAGGGCGGCAATTTGGGTGTCCGCGAGGCCGTTGGATTTCGCTTGCCGAAGGAGTTCCGGGGTGAGCTCGCCCGCATGCGCTACCTCGTGCGCGATCTCGTTCATGAGCAGAATCTGGTCCAGGAACCAGGGGTCGATGCCCGTTGCCTCGTACACCGCCTCGAGGTCTGCGTGACCCGCGCGCACCGCGCGTAGTACCTGCTGAACCTGCACCATCCGGTTTTCGGTGGGAACGGCGATGGCCGCCATGAGCTCGTCCAGCGCTTGACCCGTTGGGAAGTCGCCGTCCCAGTGGAAGTTGGCGGCACGCTTGTCGATAGACCGCAGCGCCTTCCCCAGCGCTTCCGTGAAGTTGCGCCCAATGGCCATGGCCTCGCCAACTGACTTCATGGTGGTGGTGAGCACGGGGTCTGCAGCGGGGAATTTCTCAAAAGCGAAGCGCGGCACCTTCACCACGATGTAGTCGAGGGTTGGCTCAAAGCTCGCTGGCGTTGATCCCGTGATGTCGTTGGGGATCTCATCGAGCGTGTAGCCGATCGCGAGGCGCGCCGCGATCTTCGCTATAGGAAAGCCCGTTGCTTTTGAAGCGAG
>CAYMRO010000206.1:0-3616 GCA_964392875.1 uncultured Demequinaceae bacterium | reverse complement strand
TTCCTTGACCACGAGCCAATCCTGCGTGCCCGTCTGGGCGTCCACGGCCACGCACGAGTCCAGCGTTGGACCGGGCGGCTCAACGCCGCAGCGCACCACGATGGGGCTTTCTTGGCCGTATGCGGCCGTGGCTTGGGATGTGGTCCCGCGCACCTCGAGCCCACCCACCACGGGGGGCATCGCGAGCATCACGCGGGCGCAGTCGGGGTCTGCCGCGTACGTCGCTGGCTCAACCACGTACGGTTGCGAACAGCCAGCCAATACGAGTGCACTGGCACCACAAATCACCGCCGCAACTGTCGCTCGCACCACCCCAGCCTAGAGCCGCGCTAGCGTAGCGACATGACGTTGGGCGTGCGTTCCTGGCCACATCGACGGGCGTTCGCGCTCGCGTGGCCCGCGATCCTGTCAAACATCTCGGTGCCCCTTGTTGGCCTCATCGACACGGCCATGCTCGGCCATTTCTCCAATGAGGTGAACCTGGGCGCCGCCGCCCTTGGCTCCACGGTGTTGGGGGCCGTGTTCTGGCTATTCTCGTTCCTCCGGACCGGCACAACATCCCTCGTAGGGAGGGCATTGGGTGCCAATAGGGCCGACGCTGCACTCACCCACGCGCAACGCTCCGCGCTTCTCGCGGCCGCCTTGGGCATTGGCATCCTGGTGGTGCAATGGGCGGTTGTGCCGGCGTTGATGGGGCTCTTGACGCCCAATCCGGAGATCGCCGATCTCGCTTCTGCCTTCACATCCATTCGGCTGGCATCCGCACCTGCCGTGCTGCTCACGCTCGTCATCGCAGGCTGGTTTGTGGGTTCCGGTGATACGCGCCGGCCGCTCGCGGTTGTCGTCACGATCGGCGCGCTCAACGTGGCGCTCGATCTGGTGTTCGTTGCGTGGCTCGAGCTTGGCGCTGAGGGCGCGGCAGTGGCTACCGCCATCTCCGAGTGGGCCGGGTTTGCCCTGGCCGTGACGCTCTGGTGGCGATCCGTTGGGGAGGCGACACGGGCGTCGGCCCGGAAGTGGACTGGCCGGGGCCTACGCAGCGGCTGGGCAGCGGTGCTGGGCCTCAATCGCGACATCTTTCTGCGCACGGCAGTTCTCTACGTCGTGCTCACTTTCATGACGGCGTACGGCGCGCACGTGTCCACGGCGGTGCTGGCGGCAAACGCAATCCTCATGCAACTCATGCTGCTCGCGTCCTATGGACAGGACGGGTACGCGCATGCAGCGGAGTCGTTGTCCGCGCGCGAGATTGGCGCACGCGACGTTCCCGCGTTCCACCGCGCGGTAGGAGCAGCTGCCGCACCCGCTGTGGCCATTGGAGCGGTGTTTACGTTGCTGTATGCGGTGCTTGGCTCGGCCTTCATCGCGTTGCTGACATCACTTCCGGATGTCACCGCAGCCGCGCAGGCCGTGATGCCGTGGCTCGCCGTGCTTCCGATAGTTTCTGCGGCGGCCTACCTCTTTGATGGCGTCTTCCTGGGTTCCGGCAAGGTGCGTTGGATGCTCCTGACCATGAGCGCGGCCGCGGTGGTGTTCTTTGCGGTGTGGTGGCTCGGTGCGTCGGTCACTGATCCCAACGCGCGCAACATCAATTTATGGCGTGCATTCCTCGTATTTAACCTGTGCCGCGGATTGTTCCTTGGCATCGCATATCGGCGGATATCGGCACAAAACGCCTGGCTCGCGGGTGCAAACGCGTAGATTGGGTTAAATCGGGCGGTTGCGGGTACCTGCCTGGATGGACGATGGAATCAACGGCGTTTTGATGGGAGGTACGGCATGGCGCGAGCAGTGACAGTGATGGTTTTGACGCCAAGCTTGGGTGGCGACTTCTTTGGCGACATCCTCTCCGGCGTCACGCGCGCCGTCGCCGCGGACGGTGGCCGGGTGGTGGTAGTCGAAACACTGCAGAAGTACGCGGTCCGTGACGAGGCGGGCACACCGGGCGCTTTCTCAACCAGGGTGGGCTGGGCGGGCGTGGACGGAGTAATCTCGTTGACCACCGCCGTGGGATCCGATTACCTCCAAGCTGTCCGCGCCGCAGGCAAGCCAGTTGTCTTGCTCTCAAGCACACAATGGGCGGGCTTCGATGCGCCTTCGGCGCGCCCGGACAATCGGCGCGGCACGATCGTTGCCGTCAACCACCTCCTTGGCCACGGTCATACGAGCATCGGCTTTGTGGGGAACCTCGCCCAACTCGACATCTCGGAGCGCTACGACGCGTATCGCGAGGCCCTCATGGAACGGGAGATCGCGGTCAACCCCGATCACCTCTTTGCGGCCCCTGAGAACGGTGAGGAGGGTGGCAGGGCTGCCGCTCGAGCGTTCCTCTCGCTGTCGAAACGTCCCCGCGCACTCATGATTGCTACCGACCGCAACGCGGTGGGATTCATGGAGGAGGTGCGCAAGGCGGGCCTCACGATTCCACAGGACATCGCCATCGTCTCGTTCGACAACAACGCGAATGCGGCATTCACGGTGCCCCCGCTCTCGAGTGTGGACCCCCGCTTCGACATGGTGGGCGCGCTCGCGGGCCGCCTCGTGATCGCCGCAGCGCACGGTGGGGATGTCCCGGCTTCCGCGTTCGCACCAAGATCTGCCGTGCTCGAATCCCGCGAATCGTGCGGGTGCGAGGCGATGGAACGCAGGACCATCGAATTGGACGATGACGCCGAGAGCATCGATCTGGGCACCAGCAGGCGACGGGTTGAGGAGGTGCTGATGCGCGAGCTCGGCACGGGCGACGCCGAGCTTGACGTCGAGTTCGTGCCGGCGGTTCGTGACGTGACGCGCGAGGCCGTGCGCATGCTTAAGCGCGGCGACGACGCGACGCAAGAGGAGATCGAGGCGTTCGTCTCCCAGTTGCGCGCACTCGCAACGCTGCCCGCGACCTTGC
The DNA here is from genome assembly GCA_964392875.1 of uncultured Demequinaceae bacterium. GTDB lineage: Bacteria > Actinomycetota > Actinomycetes > Actinomycetales > Demequinaceae > Demequina. Next base: position 720 of record CAYMRO010000206.1, on the reverse strand, counting down.
GGCGCTACATGGCGGCGCTGGCTGACTACGCCCGGCGCTCGCGGCTGGTGCCGGACGACATGACAGGGAGCGTGCCTCGCCCAACTATGCGGCTCGAGGCCGCGCTGTGGCGCGCTCAGGTGGGTGCGTTCTTGCATCAATCCGAGCTCACCGACGTGGCAATCACCGAGCAATACGCCGTGGACGCTGGGTTGCTCGAGACGGGGGGCGCCGACCCTCGGCTCCTCTCGTGGCTTGACGGGACACACGTGAAGTCAGGGGCGCTCGCGCTGTGGAGCGGTGATCCCGGCGACGAGTTGCTGGAGATCGTCGGTACCTACGATCCGCGCGGTTCCGCACCCAAGATCGTTGGCTCGCTCGTGACGGTGGAAGAGTTCCCTCCGCCGGGGTTTGTCGCAACCGCAACGGCCTCCGCGGGTGAAGTGTGCGTAGTGGTGCCGGTGAGCAATAGCGAGCGCGATTGGGGGCTCCTCGCGGTTGTCGCCGAGATTGACCACACCACCTCCCGCGAGACTTACCAGCACTGGGCGGCGCTGCTCAGCGCTGCGCTTGAGTCGCAACGCCGGCAAGACGAGGTTCGCAGAAGTGCGCTCTTTGATGCGCTCACAGGCTTGCCCAACCGCTCCCTTTTTGTTCAGCGGCTCGAGGATGCGATTGCGCGGCACAATCGCGATTCCACACCCTTCAACGTGCTGTTCTTGGATCTCGACGGGTTCAAAC
>CAYMRO010000205.1:0-3630 GCA_964392875.1 uncultured Demequinaceae bacterium | reverse complement strand
GGGTCCACTGCGCTCGTGGCCTCGTCGAGGATCAGGAGATCGGGGTCGCGCAGATACGCACGCGCGATAGACACCAATTGACGCTCCCCCGCGCTCAGCAACTCGCCGCGCGGACCAACATGCGTGTCCAGTCCGTCGGGAAGGCGGGCTACCCACGATTCCAAGCCTAAAGACTCGAATGCCGCCTGGGCCCGCTGCACAAGGTCCTCGTGCGCGGCGTTGGGCAAGGCATAGGCAAGGTTGGACAGGATGGTGCCCTCAAAGAGGAAGCCTTCCTGTGGCACCACCGCAACCGAGCGGCGCAGCGATGCCATGGGCACGTTGCGCAAGTCCACGCCACCAACCCGCAGCACACCGTGGTCGGGATCGATGAAGCGTGACATGAGGCGCGCGAGGCTGGTTTTGCCGGAGCCGGTTTGGCCAACGAGCGCAATGCGCTTGCCCGACGCCACGGTCAGGTCGATTCCCTTGAGCACCTCTGGCCCGCCGGGGTAGGTGAGGCGCACGCCTTCGATTGACAGCTCGCCGTGGCCGTGCGGGATGGGCGTGCCCTGCTCGCCGGGATCCACGATGGTGACCTTCGCGTCAACGAGTTCCAAGACGCGTCGCCACCCAACCATGGCCCGCTGGAGCTCGGCGAGCATCTCGATGATCCACATGAGCGGACCTGCGAACATGTAGACGAGGAACGGGAACGCAACCACGGTGCCCACGGTCATTTGTCCGTTGAGCGCGAGCGCCGTGCCACCGATGAGGGCAAGCCCCGTGGCGATGGACTGGCCCAGCACCGTTGACGAGAAGTTGAGCGACGACAGCCCGGATGCCTGCCGGTCAGCCTTGAGGATTTCATCGATCTGCGTGCGCAGCCGCCCTCTCATGCGCTCTTGTACGCCGTAGGAACGAATGGTCGCGATGCCAACGAGCTGCTCCGAGGTGGACGCAAGGAGATCGCCCATCAACGAGCGCACGCGCTGGTACGCGCGGCGCACGCGCGGCTGCACCCACATGAGCGAGAGCACGGCGGGAATGAACGCGAGCATCACGAGCAGCGACAGCTGCCACGAGTAGGCAAGCATCACGATGAACACGATGGTGGACTCAAGGGCCGCGATGATCATCGCCGCACCGGTCCATTGCATGAGGTCGCGCATGGTCTCGACATCGCCCGTCACGCGCGACACGTAGCGTCCGCGCGCCTCCTCGTTCTGAGTGAGCACGGAAAGATCGTGGACTTGCGAGAAGGCCTCAATGCGCAACGTGGCGAGACCCGCCTCGGCCGCACCAACCATGCGCGAGCGCACGCGCCAACCAACGAGCGCGGACACAATGAGCACGAACACGCCAACGAGCGCGTACTTGACCACCACGGTGGTGTCTACTCCGCCCGGCGCCAGCAGGCCAAGGTCCGTGATGCGCTGTGTAAGGAAGGGCACGGCCGCGCGCCCTGCCGCGGCCACCGTGGCGAGCGCCAGAGTCAGACCGAGGCCCTTGCGAAACTCGGGGCTGATCTGGAAACCGCGGCGGAAGGTGGTGCGCAGACTGGGGGTCTCGCGTGATGTGTCGCTCATCCGATGTACCCCGCTTCCTCTGCCGCTTGCCGCTTGGTGTCTTCTTCGTACGCGAGCACTAGCTCGCGGTATCCGGGATCCCGCTTCAGCAGGTCCTGATGTGGCCCCGCGTCGATGACCCGGCCCCGGTCAACGTGCACAACGTGATCGGCGAGCAAGATCGACGCGAGCCGGTACGCGATGATCAGCACTGTGGGACCCGTGCCGTCCGCGCTCAGGCCCGTGAGGATCTCGCGCTCAATGCGTGGGTCAACGGCGCTCGTTGCGTCGTCGAGCACCAGCACTCGTGGCTCGCGCACGAGCGCACGCGCGAGCGCCAACCGCTGACGCTGCCCACCGGAGAGGTTCATGCCGCGCTCATGGAGCACGGCGTCGAGGCCGCCAATGCCTTCCACAACGTCCGTCACATTCGCGCGCGCGAGGGAACGCCACACCTCGTCATCATCGAAGTTCTCACCCAGCGTGACGTTGTCGCGAACGGTGCCCGCGAAGACAAAAGCCGTCTGCGGAGCGAGCGCAACGTGCGTGCCGAGCTCGGCGATCGTTGACAAGTCGATGTCGTCGAGCGTCACGCGACCGGTCATGGGCCGTGCGAGCCGCGAGGCGGCGAGCGCCACCGTTGACTTTCCTGATCCTGTTGCGCCAACGAGCGCGGTGATGGTGCCTGGGCTCAGGTTCAACGAGACATCGCGCAAGATGACCGCGAGATTGCCCTCGCCATCGTCGGCACCGATGTCAGCGTTGTCGAACGACATCGTCCCGGCGCCCGCGCGGGCCACCGCGACCGTGCCCGGCTCATCGACCTCAGTGGCAGCTTGGGCAATCTCGCCCACCCTGCGGAAGGCAACGAGTGCTTGCGGCATCTGCCCAAGCACCCAGCCAAGCCCGCGAATGGGCACACTCATAAGCGTGACGAGGTAAATTGCGGACACCACGTTGCCCACCGACACCTCCCCCGCCTCGGCCCTGAACGCGCCAACGACCATGAGCGCCACCGAGCCCAGAGGCACCACCAGATCCATCATCGGTTCAAACCAGGCCGACGTTCTGCCCACCTTGGTATCTGCGTCCCGCAATCCCCTTGCGGCGGCAGCAAAACGCGCCGTCTCGCGCTGCTCGGCGCCGAGCGCCTTCACCACTGTGCCGCCTTCAAAGCTCTCGTGAGCAATGTTGGACACTTCCGAGCGCAACGACTGCCCAAGGTCCCAGCGAGGCGTGATGACGCGCTCGTAGACCACGTTGATGGCCAAAATCACGGGGATCACGGCAATGCCCGTGAGCGCGAGCCACGGGTCCATGACCCACATGGCCCAGCCTGCCGCAAACATCATCACCACTGACCCCGTGGCAAAGGCGAATGGGTGCAGGGTGTCCGTGGCGGTCTCAGAGTCCGAAGACATCGCGGACAGCATGCGCCCAGGCGGGTTGGCGCGGTGCCAGCCAAGCGGCAGGGACGCCAGCGCGTCGGCAACTACTCGGCGGTGGCGCGCGCCAACGCCCGCCACGGCATTGCCCTGGAAGCGCCGGCGCAGATACACGAGGATCGCGTTGGCGATGCCGATCCCAAGGAACGCGGCCCCGGCGAGCAGGATGGCGGTCTGAGGGTCTTGCGTGCGCTCGCCCCAAATGCCTTGGATGGGGTCGCCGTTCACACCAGGAATCACCACGTCGTCAGTGATCTGTCCCAGGAGCGTGCCGAACAGCACCGTGAACAAGGAGAACACCGCGGCGGACGCGATTGCCATAGCAAAGCGCCACGGCTCCGTGCGCAAGGCATGCGTCAGTAACTGTCCAGCCTTGTGCGTGAAGCTTCCGGACAGTTCGTAGTCTTGAGCGGCGGTGCGTGAGCCCCTCATCGGACTGCGATTCCGGCGGAGCGCATGTGGTCCTTGACCTCGGAGACCGTGAGCGTGCCAAAGTGGAACACGCTCGCGGCGAGCACGGCGTCGGCTCCCGCTTGAGCCGCGGAAACGAAGTCCTCTACTCGCCCGGCACCCCCAGAGGCGATAAGCGGCACCTGCACCACGTCACGCACCCCCTTGATCATCGTCAGGTCAAAACC
>CAYMRO010000204.1:0-3630 GCA_964392875.1 uncultured Demequinaceae bacterium | reverse complement strand
GATTTTCGGTTGGCTCACGGTGGCGGGAATGGGCGGTTCCACATTCGGCAAATTGTCGTCGGTACAAGAGAACGAGGCAGGGGCATTTCTGCCGTCGAGCGCTGAGTCCACCAAGGCCGCGGAGTGGCACCAGAAGTTCGTGCCGGTGGCCACCGTTCCCGGCCTTTTCGTGGTGGACGGCATTTCCGGCGAAGAGGATCTCGCGGCCGTTCAGGACTTCGCCGATGCGTTGGCAGCTGCGCCCATTGAGGGCGACCCACAGGGGCGCACCATCGGAGACGTGCTGGTGTCGCCTCCCGTTGTTGTCCCGTCCGAGGATGGCGAGGCAGCGCTCGTGACCTTTGGCGTGGCGGACGAGGACTTTGGGGAGGTCGTGGGCGAGGACTCGCTCGGTACCCTCATCTCCGCAACGGTCGTGTCCGTGTGGGACGCGCAGGACAACGGCCTCACCGGCTACCTGACCGGCGCGATGGGCTTCGTCGCCGACCTTCTGGAGGCGTTCGCTGGCATTGACGGCGTGCTATTGCTCGTGGCGCTCGCGGTCGTGCTCGTTATCTTGCTCATTGTTTACCGCAGCCCAGTGCTGCCGTTCCTTGTGCTCGCAACCGCCATGGTTGCGCTCACCGCGGCGATCCTCGTGGTCTACCAGCTCGCGATTCACGACGTCATCACGCTCAACGGGCAGTCGCAAGGCATCATGTTCATCCTCGTAGTGGGCGCAACCACCGACTACGCGCTGCTCCTCGTGGCGCGCTATCGCGAGGAACTCTTGCGGAACGAATCGCCGTATACCGCTATGCGCATAGCTTGGCGGCGCTCGCTTGAGCCGGTGGCGGCGTCCGCGGGCACCGTTGCGGCGGGCCTCCTGGTGCTGTTGCTGAGCGACCTCAAGTCTCTCCAGGCGCTGGGCCCGGCTGGCGCAGTGGGAATCGCAGCCGCATTGCTCGCTGCACTCACGCTGTTGCCTGCCCTGTTGCTCATCGGCGGCAAGCACGCGCGCGGCGTGTTCTGGCCGCGCCGGCCCAAGTTCATTGACGCCGCCGCGGAGCACCCTGCAGGTCTCTGGGACCGCGTGGCGGCAGCCGTGCGCGCTCGCCCCCGCCGCACGTGGCTCATTGCCGGAGCGGTGCTTGTGGTCATGGCCGCGTTCCTGCCAATGCTCAAGGTGGGCGGGCTTGGGGATCGCGACTACTTCCTTGGCGACGTGGACTCCGTCAAGGGCCTTGACGTCATCGAGGAGCACTTTGACGCCGGGGCGAGCTCGCCGATTCGCGTCATCGTGCCTGCTGAGGACGCCGAAGCGGCGCTCGCTGCCGTGCAGGGCGTTGACGGCATCACGCAGGCCTACCCGCTCACGGCGTCGGCGGCCCAGGGTCAGCCGCCTACCGAGGGGGAGGCGCCGCTCGTCGTTGAGGGTCACGTGGAGATTGTGGCCGTGACGCACGTTGCCTCGACATCGGCTGAGGCGGCCGACGTTGTGGCCGAGGTTCGCACCGCCGTCACCGAGGTGTCGCCAACCGCTTTGGTAGGCGGCCAGGCCGCAGAGTCGCTCGACACGCGCCTCACCACCCAGCGGGATGCCGAGGTCATCATCCCCGTGGTGTTGCTGGTGATCTTCCTAGTCCTCATCTTGTTGCTACGTGCGCTCGTTGCGCCGCTCGTGATTGTGCTGGCAAACATCGTGTCGTTCGCGGCCGCGCTTGGACTTTCCGCGCTCGTCTTCACAACGATCTTTGATTTCCCGGGCGTTGATCTTTCGACGATCCTGCTGGCGTTCGTCTTCCTCGTTGCGCTCGGCGTTGACTACTCGATCTTCCTCATGTCGAGGGCGCGGGAGGAGTCTCTCAAGGACGGCACTCGCGAGGGGGTGACGCGCGCGCTCGCAGTGACGGGTGGCGTGATTACGTCGGCAGGCGTGGTCCTAGCCGCAACCTTCGCGGCCCTTGGCGTGATCCCGTTGATTTTCTTGGCGCAGATCGCCTTCATCGTCAGCGCGGGTGTGCTGATTGACACCCTCATCGTCCGAACACTGCTGATACCAGGTGCGATGATTGACCTGGGGCGCCGCTCCTGGGCGCCGTGGCACAAGGCCATCGAAGAATAGCTGTGGATAACTGCCCGCCGGGCGTGCGCACGGGGCACCCTAGGGGGCATGGCGACAGAGCTGGAGCGTGGCCTCGGCAGGGGTGATGGCCTGCTGATGAGCGCCACCGCGCGCGCGGCCGCGCTGGAACGCGCGCATGAACGGTGCAGCGCCGTGATCGCGCCTTCGCGGGTATGGATACGGCCCGACGCTGTGGTCGCCGTAGCCGTCCCGGTGGCACCAGGGGCGTCGCTTGCGGAGGTGCGGGCGGGCCGGGCGCTTAGCGTGGGGGAGTGCCTCACTGTTGGAGTTGCCGTTGCGGACGCGCTCGCCGCGCTGCACGCCGAGCGTCTGGCGCACGGCGACATCTCTGCGGCGAATGTGATGGTGAGCGGCCGCAAGGTGGCCCTTGTGGACACCATGGGAGCGCTGGGCGAGGAGAGGGGCACCCCCGGCTTCGCGGCCCCCGAGCGCGCGGCCGGAGCGAGCCCCGCTGGCGACGTTTTTGCGCTCGGCATGTTGCTGCGATTTCTCGCCGACGCGCAGGCGCTGCCCGTCATCGTCGCTTGGACGGCACCACTCGTGGCGGCTGATCCAGAATCGCGCCCCAGCGCCGCGCACGCCGCCGCCGCCCTCGCTCGCTGCGCGCCAACGGCGCCCGTACGCGCACCAGAATCGCCGGTGGCGGCCGCCATGCGCGCCGGTGCGGTGGAGCGCACAACGGCCACCCGCAGGGACCGCGGATGGCGTGCTCAGAAGCTCTCACTGAGGCTCGCGCCGCTCGCCCTCCTTGCGGTGTTCGCGGCCATCAGTGGCCCCTCGCTTTTGCCTGCCATGGCAGGAGGCACTAACCCGCGTGCGCAGTCCGCCGTGGAGGTGGAAGCGGCCGGTGCGCCCGCAGCTCCGGACATGGCCGCACGCGAGTTAGTCCGGGCCCGCATCGCGGCATTGGCAGCGGGGGATGGTGCCGCCCTGCTTGCGGTCTCGGCACCTGGGAGTCCAAGCGCCCAGTCGGATGCTGCTACGGCCAAGGCCCTCACGAGCGGCACACTCGCATTCGAGGGATTAGTCATGATGCGGGCGGCCGCCACCACCGTGGAGTCAACTCCCAGCTCAGCTGTGGTGGAGGTGACGACAACGCTCAGCGACTACCGCGTGGGCCAAGAGGACGTGTTGGGCGGAACCGCAACGGCCAAATTGGAACTGGTGCTCACGCCGCGTGGCTGGCTGGTGGAGCGAGTCCTGCCCCAGTCATGACGAAGTTCGCGGCCCTGTCGATGGTTGGGTGATCCCAAGGGAAGCCCAACTTGGTGAGCACACCCGGAATCGCGTTCTGCGAGGTGAGCAGGTCTACTGCAGCTTCACCAACGGCGGCCTTCATGGCCCAAGCGGGAACGGGAAACGCGCGGCCTTTCCCTGCGGCCCGCGCAAGCGCGGCGAAGAGCTCCTCGTCCCTGGTTGCGTGGGGCGCCACGATGTTTGCGGGGCCCGCATAGTCCGATTCCATCAGGAAGCGCGTGGCACGCACCTGATCCTCAATGCTGATC